>SMWK01000049.1 GCA_004356895.1 Gammaproteobacteria bacterium | reverse complement strand
CCGCCGAACGGTTGAGCGATAGCAACAAGCCTCGCTCACCCGCGAGATTGTCCAGGTTGCGCAGCGCGCCAGTGTGATCGTTCGCTTCGAGCCTCGGCAGCACCGAGCCGACAACCGGTCCCCAATCGTCGCGATAGTCGCTCCAGCCGGTCAGTGGTAACCATGACACCAGCAGCAGCGTTACCAAGAAGCACTTTTTCGTCATCCAAGTTCTCCAGATCGGACCTTGTCCATCGGTAGCAAAACCACCTGTTGAAGGCCGAGCGTGTTAACGTCTTCCCGAATCGAATCCAAAAATTCCCCTTTCTTCACTCCATAACAACGCGGGAAGAGTTTCTGCCTTTGTTTCAGGATACGCTGTTTGTGTTCGGCCGCTACCCGTGTAATGCGCCGCCTCGACTTGGCTTTCATATCGAGCTTGGCGACAGCGCTCATGAACTCATCGAGTTCACATTGTTTGACGAGATTCATGCCAAGCTTCTGTAGATACCAGAGCCGCGTTTTGTTCACATCAGAAAGCGAAGGCCGCAGAAGTTCCAGGTGGTTCACACTATGGCGCACCCAGGCAAGTCCGCGTTTCAACTTGCGTGGCTTATTCCAAACTCCATCTTTCGCGCCTTTGTCAGCAACCAGGTGGACGCATCGACGGCGCCCTTGCGCGTACGCTCGAACGATACCGTTTACGATGAGGTCATCGTCACTGATCTGTCGAAACAATGAATAGTCCCGCCAGCAAGTCGACTCTTCTTGAAATACGCGAGCCAAACGCTCCGCCAGATCAGGATCCAAACGCGCCTGCGTCATTTGTCCCAGCAAAACGTCACGCGTTCGGCAGATCGTTCTGCGGGTCTTAGTGTCGCTATTTTTCTTGAGTAACCCCTCGGCAGCGCGACTAACCGGATTATCGAGCACCGGGAGGTCACGGTCCGCAAGTTGCAGACGTTTGACCGCATCCCGATAAGGAACTCGGCCTACCGACCAGTGCAACATCTGCCAGCAGGACAATAATTGTTGCGTGCTTGTCGTCAACAAACGCAGGTCCTGGGCGGTAAGCTCACCTTCCAGCTCGCTCAGCCGTTGCAAGCAGGCATTGTTGATCTGCAGCGCGTTGCTGACGAGGTAATCGGCAAGCTGCATACGTCCATACATTTCAACGAATCTCCACAATCGCCCGTAGCCCTCTGAGGAAATGATCGAACAACCATGCTACAAGGCTAGCTGTGGGCTCGTCCACATGGCTGTGTCGAGCGCAACTGGGCAGATTTCGCCACCAATCGTTGCGAAGTTAGTGCCCTGCCGAGTCATATCGCATACATTCACTTCCCGTTAACTATCGCTCGGAACGTTTAAATGCCTTCTTTCGATGCCAACGGAACGGAGATCTACTACGAACAAACTGGATCCCGCGCCGAGGTCCCGCTGTTGCTCATTCACGGCCTGGGTTGCCAGCTCATCCACTGGCCGAAGCCGTTGATAACGCAGCTGACCGATTCGGGCTTGCGTGTGATCACGATGGACAATCGCGATGTAGGCCTTTCGGAGAAGCTGGGAACGAGCCCTACGCCGAACATCGAGGAGGTTCTCGCGAACCCGCTGGATCATGAACCGCATTACAGCCTTGCAGACATGGCCGCAGATGCCGTGGCATTGCTGGATCACCTCGGCCAGGCGGGCGCGCACATCGTCGGTTTGTCCCTGGGTGGCGCCATCGCCCAGCACATGGCCATCGAGTATCCACAACGGGTTTACAGCCTCACATCGATCATGTCGACAACCGGAAACCCCGATCTACCACCCGGGCAAGCTGATGCCTACGCCGCATTCATTTCTACACCGCCTCCTGACCGCGCACGGGCAATTGCGCACAATTCCCACGGCTGGCAGACCATCGGCGGGCCACACTACGACTCGACTCTTTACGGTCTCGCGCGCATGTCGGAACCAGCCTACCACCGCGGGTTCTGCCCCTCCGGAGTGGCCCGCCAGTTGCTGGCACTCCTAACAGCGCCACCGAGACAGTCATTGTTAGGTCGTGTTTCCGCTCCCAGCCTGGTCATTCACGGCGCGGCAGACCCACTGGTACCTCTTTGTGCCGGAGAAGAAACAGCGGCGTGTATCCCTGACGCTGAACTGCACGTTATCGACAAGATGGGCCACGATCTTCCCGATCCCCTGCTCGGGGAAATCGCAGATCGCATCATCGCGCTGGTTCACACGGTATCGATTACTCGTTAACAACCGAGCAACAACGTAATGACTCAAACAGACCTGGTGCTGCTGGAGAAGGATCGAGGGGTTACCACCGTAACCTTCAACCGACCCGAGGCCTTGAACGCACTGTCCGCAGCCTTGCGTAACCGCATCACAGAGACCTTCTTTGAACTCTCTGACGACCCCGAAACAGAGGTCATCATTCTCACAGGCGCCGGTCGTGCATTCACAGTTGGCCTCGATCTCAAGGAACTCGGCGGAGAAATAGAAGCCGAAGAATCCATATCGAGCCGTGATCTCAGTGAGGCAATGCAAGCTTGCCAACAACCCATCATCGGCGCCATCAACGGTTTCGCCATCACCGGTGGCTTCGAGATTGCACTCATGTGCGACTTCCTGATCGCCTCCACCGAAGCAAAGTTCGCCGATACCCACGCCCGGGTCGGGGTAGTGCCCGGTTGGGGGCTCTCGCAGCGACTTCCGAGGTTAATTGGTATCAATCGCGCGAAAGAGCTCTCATTGACCGGTAATTACCTCGACGCCAAAACCGCCGCCAAGTGGGGGCTCGTAAACCGGGTCGTTTCCCCGGAAGCACTACTCGACACCTGTCGCAACCTTGCTCGAGACATCGTGAGTACCGATCCCGTTACGCGTAACGAGATAAAACGGATCATGGACGAAGGTTGGCAGGCAACACTCAGCGTCGGGCTCGACATTGAACTAGCCGCCAATCAAACTCATTCCCGAAGTGAGGTTCGTGCCGAAAAAGTCGCCTCCCGCCGCGCAGATATTCAGGCGCGCGGTCGCCGGCAAAGTTCCTCCCAGGAGTCTGGGGCAGGCTCCTAGTTGGTAAGAACCCTAAAACATCCACGTTGCTACCTTTTCGATTGGCTCGCCGCGGTCCAGAGCTTGGAAACCCTTAATACACCGTACGATCAACCAGACAGCGGTAGCTAACAGACCGAGGATGCCGATGAGTATGACGGTCAGCAGAACCGATACAAACGTGTAGAGAAAACCGATCCAGAACGTGCGGATCTGATAGCGGTAGTGAGTGTCGAGCCACTCGGGAGCTTCTCCCTTTGCCAGATAAGCCATCACGACACCGATCAAAGGAGTGACACCTACTATGAATCCAGCGAGGTAGAGGACGTAGATAACCTTTGCCTGTCCGGTTTCTTCTGACATGACTGACTCCTGTAATGCTGAGTTAGTAAATGTAGTTCGCAAGAAAGTTTCAGTTGAGATCCGCCACCATATCCATGACTCGCCCAAGCGTCTCCAAGCGCTCACTCAAGCCTTTCCCCGCAGGCTGAACTCTGAGCGTGGTCACCCCTGAATCTTTATAAGCTCGAATTCTCTGTCTGATCGTTTCTGCATCACCGAGCAGGTTGGCTTGTATGACCATTTCATCAGGAACCCTCGCGGCCGCCTCTTCACGTTTGCCGTCTACCCAAAGTTGCTGCACTTCGGTGGCGGCATCGCTCCAACCACCACGCTTGTAGGCATCGTTGTAGAAATTCGTTTTCCGCGAACCCATGGCACCCAACGTGAACGCCATCCCGGGACGTAAAGGCGCAACCAGTGCATCCAGGTCGTCACCAAAAGCCACCGTTCCACCAACTTGAATATCGATGTCATCGAGGTTTCTGCCTGCCGCTTCAACACCTTGTTTGATGTGGTCAAGATGAGCATCGGCATGTTCCGGCGTAAAAGAAGTGCCGAGCCAGCCATCGGCGACCGCACCGGTGAATTCCAGGCTCTTGGGGCCTAAGGTCGCGAGATAAATAGGAATGTTCTCATTACCTGGTTGAGCCAGACGCAAGGCTTTCCCTTCGCCTCCGGGTAACGGTAACTCATGGTACTTCCCAACGTAGGCAAGTTTTTCGCCTGCAAACGCAAGTTTGATGATGTCGATGGTTTCTTTCATGCGAGTGAGTGGCGCCTTGAACGGCCGACCCTGCAGGCCTTCGACAACCTGAGGACCGCTGGCACCCAGGCCAAGAATGAAACGGTCGTTAGAGAGACTTGCCAGCGTCAACGCAGTCATAGCCGTCATCGAGGGCGTGCGTGCGCTGATCTGGAGAATGCCTGTACCGAGCTTGATCCGGTCCGTTTTGGCGGCGAGGTAGGCTAGCGGCGAGATGGCATCCTGACCCCATGCCTCTGCCGTCCAGACCGTATCGACACCCAGTTTCTCCGCCTCCACAACATACTCGACGTGTTGGTCGAATTCGCGCCGTCCCCCCGACGCCGCACCACCGATACCGATGCTGACCTTCATAACATTTCCCCCATCACCTTATCCTTTTATGTTCGCTTTTAAGCCTTCCAAAACGCAGACCGAACGACGAGGATAATAACCTGCATTATCAGGAATTCCGAGGATACCTATGGCGCAACACCGCACCCACCGATCCTACCGAACCTGGTCCACGGCAAAAATTATCTCAGCAAGTCTGATCGGAATCGCTGTGCGGGACGGTCTGATGAATCTGGATCAACCCATACTCATTCCGGAATGGTCATATCCAGGAGATCCGCGCAGCCCCATCACGCCAAAACACCTGATGTGGATGTCCAGCGGCCTCTAGAGCAAAGGCAACACCAACGCCGTGTACTTCGGCGGTCAGGACGTAATCAGCGGTGCGACGGGCACGCCACTCGAAGTCGAACCTGGCACTCGCTGGAAGTACGCCAACAACGATACGTTGCTGCTGCTTCGCGGCTTGCGCGATGTATTGAACGATGACCGTCGTATGGTAACCGCATAACAACTCTCCGGGACGCCTTCACTTCGCGAACTTGCCTCCTCGTGGAGCTCTCACGCCATCATCCAGTGCGTAGTCTAGCTGCCGACCACAGCAGTAGGACGCTTTCTCGGCACGTCCTCGCTTGCGCCGAAAACTGCGACAACGTCAGTCGGCGGGCACGAGGCGCTTCAGCTCCTATTGCGCCACCACGGCGAGTGCGATCATTCCGTTGCTACTATCCGCCCCCGATGCGCCATTTATCCAACAAAACCTCGCTCGAATGAATGAGATTCTGCTAAATTTCTTCCCACGGAAAGTCGCAGGCTAATTTTATGGCCGAAACCGAATTTCAACGCATAAACCCGTGAGCGAGCCACCATTAAAGTATTCGCGTTAGGCAGGGTCCCCGTCACATTTATCAGCGTAATGG
>SMWK01000005.1 GCA_004356895.1 Gammaproteobacteria bacterium | reverse complement strand
GTTGGTCGGGTCCCGTGGCGCTAGAAGGTACCTATCAGACTGACCCGCTGACAACAGCCACACAGTTCAGTTTAACTTGTGCCGGAAACGGTGGAACAACGACCCGCAGTGTTCTTGTAAAGGTGATCATGGATCCTGATCCCACGCCAGACCCTGACCCGACGCCGGGTCCAACCCCGACGCCGGATCCAACCCCGACGCCGGATCCGACGCCGGTACCTGCACCGACGGTCAATCTTGTTGTTACCGACGAGTCCGTTATCAGCGGTGACAGCGCGACCCTCACGTGGACAACCCAGAATGCCAGTAGCTGCACGGCAAGTGGTGGCTGGTCCGGTAACAAGGGCACATCGGGATCCGAGACAGTGGGTCCATTAACTGCGGATACGACATTCACTTTGTCGTGTACAGGTAGTGGCGGTGCCTCGATCGGCTCAGCCACCGTTTCGGTCGCTCAAGACCCCGCGCCGACACTCAGTTTTTCGGCAACAGATGTTGTTGTGGACAGTGCAGCTAACACTACCCTGAACTGGAGCAGCCAGAATGCCAGTAGCTGTACGGCTAGCGGTGGCTGGTCTGGTAGTAAAGGCACATCTGGCTCAGAGGTTGTGGGTCCGATATCGGCCAATACCACCTATAGCCTCACCTGCACCGGAGACGGGGGCAACGCGATGTCGATGCTCACCGTTTCCGTCAACGGCGTACTTCAGTTGACCTGGGTTGCTCCGACCGAGAACGTCGATGGCAGCGCCTTGACGGATCTTGCTGGATACAAGATTTACTATGGCACCCAGTCGGGAAACTATTCTGACTCGGTGGATGTTAGTGATCCAGGCGCGACCCAGCATGACCTGACCGTTCCGATGGAAACCTATTATCTGGCCATGACGGCGTTGGATGCTGACGGAAACGAGAGTGCGTACTCTAACGAGGTTGTCAAAACCCCCATCTAGCCTACCGCGCAGACTCCTAGCCTGGGTTATTTAGCGTGCAATGGCGGTGCATGCTGTTATTGACTCCGACGTTCCACACACCGACGCTAGGTCGTCGTGCTACGAGCGCGATATCACGGCCGCTCGCGGCTCTATGGAATTTACGGGGTATTCGCCATGAGCAGAAAATACGAAAAGCTCGATTGGGATCGCGTTGATCACGAGTATGGGCCGGATCTGATCCTGTTCCGCACGCGCTTCGATCACATGCGCAACCCACGCAACAACGATGTACTCAGACGCCTGGTGCTGGAATCGGTCGACTGGGTGAACATGGTCGCGCTGACTGCCCAGGGGCGTTCGGTCATGGTGCGGCAGTATCGGTTTGGTGCGGGTTACACCACGTTGGAAACGCCGGGTGGGATGGTGGATCCGGGCGAAGACTCGTTAGCGGCTGCGCAGCGGGAATTGCGGGAGGAAACAGGCTACACCGGCGGTATTTGGCGCTATCTTGGCGCGGTAGAGCCGAACCCGGCCTATCACAACAACCTGTGTCATCACTGGCTTGCCGAAGGAGTTGAGGCGACTCAAGCGTCCGCACCGAGCGATAGTGAGGTCATCGCGGTGGAATTGCTGGACGCCAGCGCAGTCGCTGAAGCGGTGTGCTCCGGCGAGATCAAACACGCGCTGGCCCTTTCCGTGCTCTCGAGGGTGTATTCGCTGTGGCCTTTACCCTTCGTACAACCCTAATAATCCGGGTTTGGCGGGGCATTGAGCGAGGTACAGAAATTAGTCACAATAGCTAACCGAAGCCACCAAGATTTGGGAGTTATCGAGGCATGAGTGAGAGTGGCGCTATCGATTTCTCAAGCCCAGGAGAGTCTTACTCGAAGCTGCACCACCTGGAAGATCGCGAACCGGTACTTACGGGCGCGTCGTTATTGCTGGTCGATGACAAACCGGAGTTGTTGAACAGCCTTTATCAGTTGATCAGCTTGCGTGGCTACAGAGCCGACACCGCGCTCGGCGGTCAGCAAGCCCTCAATCTCCTGGCCGACAAACACTATGACGTGATGCTGCTCGATCTCATTATGCCTGGGGTCAACGGTCACGACGTACTCGACTATGTGGCCAAGCAGAAGCTCGATTGCAAGATCATCGTTGTCAGCGGAGACGCAAGCTTCAGCGGCGTGAAGCATGCACTGCACTGCGGGGCTTTCGACTTCGTGAAAAAGCCCTACGAAGCAGGTGAGCTGGTTGCAACCATGGAAACAGCCCTGCGCCAATGCCACCTCGAATCTCAGAATCGCCACATGGCCGCACAGCTGGATGAGTCCGAGAAACTGCACCGGTTCATCGTCAACAGCTCGCCTGACCTGGTGTATATGCTGGATCGCAATGGTTGTTTCACTTTTATCAACGATCGGGTGGAGAGTTTGCTCGGGTTCAGCAAAGAAGAACTCATCGGCAAACACTACAGTGAACTCGTTCACGAGAATCATCTGGAAGCGGCGAACAACGTTTTCAACGAACGCCGTACCGGTGACCGAGCAGTTGCCAACCGGGAGATTCGTTTAAAAAGCCGGATTGGGCTCAAGGGGGCACAGTTGTTTCACGACCAGGCGGTATGGATGGAGTTGACGGCGGAAGGCGTTTACTCGGATCCCAACGAGCGTACCCGCGATCACTTTCTAGGCACCATCGGTACAGTACGGGACATCAGTGAGCGTAAGGAAGCCGAAGAGAAGATCAACTTCCAGGCGTATCACGATCTGCTGACGCATTTGCCGAATCGTGCGCTCTTGAGAGACCGGCTTTCGCTCGCTATCACCCAGGCGCGGCGCAACAAGCGAAAGCTTGCGGTCATGTTCCTCGATCTCGATCGCTTCAAGCTTGTCAACGATACGCTCGGGCACAGTATGGGCGATCGGTTGCTGAAAGCTGTGGCCAATCGATTACAGAGCTGCCTGCGTCGCGGCGATACGCTTGCGAGGTTTGGCGGGGATGAGTTCACGTTGCTGTTGCCGGAAGTTCGTACTCGTGACGACGTCGTCGTCATCTCGAGTAAAATTCTCGATCGTCTCAACTCACCATTCATCATCGACGGTCACGAACTGTTCGTCGGTGCAAGCATCGGTATCTCGATGTATCCGGAGGCTGGCGATAGCGAAGAAACGTTGATTCAGAATGCCGATATCGCCATGTATCACGTAAAGGGTCGCGGCAAGAACGGTTACCAGTTTTTCTCCGACGAGATGAATCACCAGTTCTCCACGCGGCTGACCCTCGAGCGCGAGTTGCGCAACGGGCTCAACCAGGGTGAGCTCAGGGTGTACTATCAACCCCAGGTATCGCTCGCTACCGGTCGAATCAGAGGCTTTGAAGCACTCGTGCGCTGGCAACATCCGTCGCGCGGTCTGGTTGAGCCCGCAGATTTCCTGCCGGTTGCCGAGGAAACCGGACTGATTACTCAGATCGACGAGTTCGTCCAGCGCCAGGCGTTCTCGGATGTTGCCGAATGGCACCAAGCGGGGTTGGGTGACGTGCACATATCTGTGAACCTGTCAGCGACGCAACTCGAGCAGGAAAGTTTTGTGGATCGATTCGTAGGGACTATGGAAACTGCCGGACTCGAGCCGACCAGCGTAAAGCTCGAGCTGACTGAAAACATCCTGATGCAGGACATGGAAGTCATTATCCCGAAGCTCAAAGAGATGCGCCGTCTTGGGGTCAACATCGCCATAGACGACTTCGGTACGGGCTATTCATCGTTGAGCTACCTGCAGCAGTTCCCCATCACTACGTTGAAGATCGATCGAACCTTCGTTTGTGATATCCGTGCCGAACATGGTGGGGCGAGTATCATCAATGCAATCGTTGCAATGGCACGGGGTTTGAATCTCGACCTCATCGCAGAAGGTGTGGAAAACCGCACGCAGCTGCGTTACCTGCAGGCTCAGGGATGTAGCGAAGGTCAAGGTTTTATCTTCAGCCGTGCCGTCCCTGCTGCCGAGGTGAAGGAACTGCTGCGGAGCGATCCGTACCAGAAACTGGTTCGGGAGGAACAGACGGAATCCGCTGCCACCGTTTGATGCGCCTTGCATGAAAGGGTTCACTACTAAAATCGTTCACAGCGACCGCCAGGATGTGATCGAACACGGATCGCTGCAGAAGCCCATTCATGCAACGGTTGCCTATGGCTACGACGATGCTCGCGACCTGGCAGCCGTATTCCAGGGGAAGCAGCCGGGGTTCACATACGGCCGCCAGGTCAACCCGACCGTCGAGGCGCTGCAGACAAAAATCAGCCGCATGGAAAACGGTTTACAGACCGTGTGTTTCAGCACAGGAATGGCCGCCATCGGCACTATGTTGTTTGCACTGTTGCGAAGCGGTGATCATTTCGTGTCGAGTACGTTCCTTTTCGGAAATACCAACAGCCTGTTCTCAAGTTTCGCCACGCAAGGGTTGAAGGTGAGTTTTGCAGATGCGACAGACGTCAACGCGGTGGCGGAAGCAATCACCGAGCAGACGAAACTGGTGTTCGTGGAAACCATTGCCAACCCGCGCACTCAGGTGGCGGCGCTCGACGAAATCGGCGAACTCTGCAAAAAACGCGGGCTGATTTATGTAGTCGATAACACGATGACCTCGCCGTATCTATTTCAGCCTGGCGATGTGCATGCGAGTCTGGTGGTCAACAGTTTGACCAAATACATCGGTGGACATGGCAATGCGCTGGGTGGCGCCATAACGGAGATGGGTTGTTTCGATTGGAGCTCGTTCGAAAACATCTACGCCACTTACAAGACGGGTGCACCCCAAACGTGGGCGATCACCCAGATCAAGAAGAAAGGCCTGCGCGACTTCGGAGCATCTCTCGGACCCGAAGCGGCCCACCATATCGCGGTTGGTGCGGAGACACTGGCGCTGCGCATGGAGCGGCAGTGTGCCAACAGCCAGGCGATGGCGGAATATCTGCAAACACATCCCGCAGTCGGTCCCGTTTATTATCCCGGGCTGCACGACCACCCGCAACACGCGCGGGCCAAAACACTGTTCCGCTACCCCGGTGCGTTGTTCAGCTTTGAGTTGATGCCAAACACTGATATCTGGGATTTCTTGAATCGTCTGAAAGTGATCATCAAATCCAGCAACTTAGGCGATAACCGAACGCTCGCGATACCCGTAGCGCACACGATATATTTCGAGATGGGTCCGGAGCGCAGAGCGAGCATGGGTATCGATGAATCGCTGATTCGTATTTCTGTCGGTATCGAGGAAATCCAAGACTTGCTGGACGATCTGGCCGAAGCGCTTTCGACAATGGGTTGACCGGTTTCCTTTTTTTGGGGAGGAGGGAAAGATATGGACCGATTGGCAGGTAAGGTGGCAGTGATCACCGGCGGCGGTGGAGGCATCGGTCGAGCGGCAGGCGAGCTGTTCGCTGCGGAAGGCGCGGATGTAGTGTTGGTCGACATAGATGAAATTTCGCTCAAAGAAGCTGTTCAGGGAATAGGTAGTAATCGCGTGAGCTACTTTGTTGCAGACGTCACCAGTGCCGATGACAATCGTGCCATGATCGCATGTGCCGACGAGCGTTATGGCGGGGTAGATGTATTCCTTGCCAATGCCGGAATTGAAGGGGATGTGAAGCCGATCGTGGACTATGACGAATCCCGTTTCGATCAAGTGATAGCAGTGAACGTAAAAGGGGTTTTTCTCGGTTTGCAAGCGAGCATTCCGGCACTTACCGCCCGTGGTGGTGGTAGTATCGTTATCACCTCATCAGTTGCCGGAGTAACCGGAGGCCCAGGCATCGCGCCTTACGTGACAAGTAAACATGCGGTGATCGGCCTGATGCGCTCCGCTGCCAGGGAGCTGGCAGGTCAAAATATTCGCGTCAATACGGTTAATCCTTCTCCGGTGGAGACAGCCATGATGCGCAGACTCGAAGAAGGATTTTCCCCAGGCACAGCTAATCAAGGCAAGGAGATGATTAAATCCCGTATTCCGATGCAGCGATATGCCGAGCCTGAAGATATTGCCAAAGTCATGCTTTTTCTCGCAAGTGACGACAGCGCCTGGGTCACAGGTTCTGTTTACATGGCGGATGGTGGCAACACTGCCTGATCTGTTTATCTGTAGAGCAAACATAGGACCGATAGCTCATGGCCGACGCACTACTCCATACCCAGCTCAATCTTCCCAATCGCCGCTCGGGCAAAGTGCGAGACCTTTATGACGTGACGCTCGACAATGGTGAACCGGCTCTATTGATTGTCGCAACCGACCGGGTTAGCGCCTTCGATGTGGTCATGGCCAACGGCTTTCCAGGTAAAGGGATCGTGCTCACGCAGATTTCTGCGTTCTGGTTTGATCATTTCTCGCAGGATGTGGATCATCACCTGATTTCGACCGACGTCGAAGACGTACCTGAATTGACGGATGCCGAACGCGTCACGCTGCGTGATCGAATCATGTTGTGCCGGAAGACGGATGTTGTGCCGATAGAGTGTATCGCCAGGGGATATATCACGGGCAGCGGATGGAAAGATTACCAACGTACGGGTTCTGTTTGCGGCATCGTGTTACCGGGCGGGCTCCAGAACAGCGACCGGCTGGCTGAACCGCTGTTTACACCTTCCACGAAAGCGGAAACAGGCCACGACGAGAACATCAGTTTCGACGAAGGTGTGGAAGTTGTGGGTCGGGAACTCATGGAGTGGCTGGGAGAAACCACGTTATCGCTCTACGCCCGTGCCCGGGATTATGCGATGGACCGAGGCATAATTCTTGCGGACACCAAGTTTGAGTTCGGCATTACCGCACAAAGTGATACACCGTTGTTGATCGATGAGATATTTACTCCCGACAGTTCTCGGTTCTGGCCCGCGGATCAATGGCAACCGGGTGGCGAACAACCGAGTTTTGATAAGCAGATCGTGCGTAACTACCTCGAAACCAAGGTGAGTGCTGGGCAGTGGGATAAAACCCCGCCGGGGCCGGTACTGCCAGATGATGTGGTCGCTAGAAGCATGACTCGTTATCTCGAAGCATACGAACGCCTGACCGGAGAGCCTCTCGAACTGGATCGACCCTAAACTTATTGCGCGAGGTCGACCAAGTCGTTGAAACCGTAGGGTGCGTAGGGTCCAATCACAAGTTGCTCGAGTACACCCTTGCCCGCTTCTTTACGCCCTTTAGATCCAGTGAGCGTCACATCGCAGATGGCTTGCACGTGGAAATTGCCCGGCTCCGCGTCTGAAATCTTGTCGAGATCGTAAACTTCGAAGCCGGTGTCGAGTTCGCCGTGATAGAGCCCGTGGCCCCACTCCGGGTGGCCGTAACCGAGACCTTTCATGTAAAAAGTCTGTCGGGGGGTCATGTCGAGTTTTAGTGTTTCCGCAGATTTGCTGGTCAGATAAATTTCCGCATAGGCGGCGATGCGAGTGCCGGACTTGTACTGCACCTGACTCTCAGCATCGGACATGTGTTCGATCTCGCTGGAACTCGCCCAGTTGCCGCTGCTATTCCAGGGTTCACCTTGGGCGTTTGCGTTCAGGTGATAAAAAGTTGCCCCGTCAGGAAAATTGATGGGTGCCCACAACCAGAAAAACTGCGGGGAACCTGCGTCGGGATTTTGCTGCGGATCGCGCATGCCCACACTGCGGATACCCCAGGACCGGTCGCGAGTACCCCAGTGTGATGTCTGATCCAGCTCAAAACGCTCGCCGTTCACCTCCAGCCAGCCGTTGTAGCTGCCATTTTGCGTCAGCCTCGTCACGTCCATCATCGTCTGGCTGCCGATGTGTCGACTGAAACGCGGTTCTTCCAGCACCGGCGTCCTCGCGTTGAAACATACGTCGGCAGTGAGGCCGTTCGCCTCATCGGTGCAGGTGACTCGCAGTATGTTTAGCGGTTCGATTACTTCGATCTCCACCGGGCCGACTCGTGTGTCGAGCCGCTCCATGTGCATGGCTTTCGAAGCGTGTACGTTGTACTGCTTGTTTCCAGTGATGACGCAGAAAGAAGCATCCATAACGTTCAAGTACGGATAGACGCCAAGCGATGCTGCGAAGAACAGCTCTCCTTCGAGCGCATAGCCGTTGAAGAAGTAACGGTCGTAGAAGTTTCGATTGGTGCCCGAGTAAGCGATTGGCTCTGGAGTTTGATGGATTGGATAGTCGTCGGCTTTTGTTAACATCGGCTTCTCAGCTTAACTGAAGCGAGGAACTAGGTTACCGGTGGACTGGGAGTGCTACAAGAGACTGTGTGATGAGCCGAATTTTTGGTCGCGCTGGATGCTCGAGCAGACGTTGGAGCTGCTCGAACACGCGGAGGTGTCGAAAGCAATCAAGCATGCGATGGTTCGGGCGCCGTTAGCCAAACCCGTCGATCACCGCGGCGGGCGCGCAACGGATATGTTCGAACTGTCACTGACGTTAACCGAAGCGATCAAGGTGAGCGAATTGGTAACAGAGGCGATAGCTGGGGGCAAAACCACAACTGGCACCAAAAATCGAGGGTTTGGAGGGTTCCGTGAGGCTTGGGAAGAGTATCGACGCTTCCTGGGTCCAAGCTAGGCGATTCAACGCAGTGGTATCCTATTACAGTGGAGAGAAAAAAACATGGGCAGCGCCATAACGACAGTCCAGGAATTGATCGAAGGCTTCAATGCAATCGACATGGAGCGTTGCCCGTGATGGGTACGTTTGAAGTTAAAGACGCCAAAGTGACAGCATGGAGTGACTATTTCGATCTGAATCAATTCCAAGAGCAATTTGCTAAAGCCATGAGCGGTTGAATTTGTTCAGCAAAGTACTCGTCGCTAATCGTGGCGCCATCGCAAGGCGCATTATCCGCGCCTGCTCGGAACTCGGTATTGCGTCGGTTGCCGTCTACTCGGAAGCCGATGCAGGTGCTCCCTACCTCGAAGAGGCGAGCGAAGCTCATGCCTTGGCCGGTAATACCGCAGCCGAAACTTATTTGAACGCTTCAGCCTTGCTGAAGGTTTTGCAGTCGAGCGGCGCTGACGCATTACATCCAGGCTACGGGTTCCTGGCGGAGAAAGCGGATTTTGCTCGATCCGTCATCTCAACCGGTGCGGCGTTCATCGGCCCAGATCCGAAATGGCTGGCAGCGATGGGAGACAAAGTTGCGGCGCGCAAACTTATGGCGGACGCGGGCTTTCCGGTGTTCCCGGGTAGCGAGCCCCTGGAAAATCTGGATCAGGCGTTGGCAGCAGCGCAGATGCTCGGCTATCCACTTATGCTGAAACCGTCTGCCGGTGGTGGTGGTATCGGAATGCGGGTTGTGCGCGATGCCAAGGAATTAAAGAAAGGTTTCGGACTGTCTCAAAAGATGGCGATGGCGGCGTTTGCCGATTCAGGCATCTACCTGGAATCTTACCTTGCGACTCCGCGCCATGTGGAGTTTCAGCTGTTGGGAGATAACGATGGTCGAGTAGTACACGTCCACGAGCGTGATTGTTCAATACAACGGCGCCATCAGAAAGTCATCGAGGAGTCTCCGGCACCGGGCCTTGACCGGGGGGAGGTCAAGGTGATGGCTGATCGTGCGGCTGAGACGGCTGAACGGCTCGGATACAACAACGTCGGGACCTTGGAGACACTGCGTGATACCTCCGGAGGCTACGGATTTCTGGAGATGAACACACGGATTCAGGTTGAACATGGGGTTACCGAGGCAGTGACGGGGTTAGATCTGCTGGCAGAGCAGATTCGGCTGGCAGCGGGTGCACGCCTGCCCGTCATACCTGAACTACGAGGGCACGCGTTGGAGGCAAGGATCTATGCGGAAGATCCTCGCAGCCATATGCCATCGACAGGTGTATTGCAGTTGTTTCGCTATCCGGTACTTGAAGGAGTACGGGTAGAGACAGGTTACTGTGAAGGCCAGGCGGTCACCCCTTACTACGATCCCCTCCTCGCCAAAGTCATCGGTTGGGGCGTGACCCGGGAACAAGCCATCGGCCGAGTGCTGATTGGCTTGCGCGCGTTTTCTGTGCAGGGGGTGAAGACCAATATCCCATTGTTGACCCGGGTGCTGGAGGACGGTGAGTTTCTACGCGGTCATGTGCACACGGGATTTCTCCAGGACTTTTTATAAAAACAACTTAACGGAGGTTATATGGCGCGGCACGAAGTCGAAAGTGAAGTACAGGGTAGAGTATGGAAGATAGAAGTATCAGTCGGCGATCGCGTCGAAGAAGGGGACGTATTGTTAATCCTCGAGTCCATGAAAATGGAGATTCCGGTGGAAAGCACGATCACCGGGTCAGTTGCAGAGCTTCGTGTGAAGTTGGAGGAAGCGGTTGAAGAGGATCAGGTGCTTGCCGTGCTGGAAAGCGACTAGGAATCTTTTCTACCGCGCAGACTCCTAAGTGAGATGTCACGTTTCAGGGTACTCAGACGTCTATAAAGTGAGTTCACTTTAAAGAAGATTGATATGTTGAAGAAGCTGCAAGCGATCACTGGCCTCATATTCGCCACGTTCGTAGCCGTCCACCTGCTGAATACCTGGTTGGCGGGCCTTGGCCCTGCTGCCTACGATGGCGTCCAGGTGGCGCTGCGGCAGGTTTATCAGTTCATTTTTGTGGAGGTGCTGATACTTTCGGCACTATTGGTGCATGTCGTGGCAGGGGTCATGCGCATAGTCAAGGAACCGAAACGCACCTTGACCATCCGTGCCAGGGTGCACAGGTACGCGGGCTTTTTTCTGATGCTGGTTATCCTGGGGCACATCCTGGCGGTACGAGGCTCATCGATGTTCTTTGACGTCTATCCTGGATTTGCGGGTCTCGCTTTCTCAATCGAATTCCTACCGGGATTTTTCTATCCTTATTATCTTCTGCTGGGAGTGGCCGGCTTCTACCACGCGCTCAACGGCTCGGGTATTGCTCTGCAACGATTAAGCGGACGTTTGGGAGGGCTCGGCTGGCGTTTTGTACTCCCGCAGCGTCGCCTTGCCCTTGCGTCGAGCGTCGCAGCGCTCGTTATGGTGGTGTCCTTGCTCGGCTTCGGTGGTGTCTGGTTCGACGTCGGCGATGTTGCTTCCAGTGATTTTGCCCGTTTAGCCAAAGAGTTGCTGGGTGTCGAAACGACACCTTGAGAACCGGAGTCTCGAGGACAAAATCCTTGAGTACAGGAGCCTTGAGTATTTAACTCTCGAGAATCTGGCATACCGCATGCTTGGCTCAGTGGCGGATGCGCAAGATGTTGTTCAGGAAGCAAGCTTGAAGGTTTTCAAGCTGGATAAGCAACCACGCAACCTCCAAGCCTATCTCTTTCGTGTTGTGACCAACCTTGCTCTGGATCGGTTACGCCATGAGAAAGCGATGCGTGCCCACTATCATGGCCCCTGGTTACCCGAACCGCTGCCTACCGATCAAATCCCCTTAGCGGAGCAGAAAAAGTTGCTCGATAAGCTCATCCTTGCCGTCGCAGAAGAAGATCTGCATGCTCTCGTGAGCCTGTTTTCCGACGACGCGGTGGCTTACACCGATGGTGGCGGTATCGTAAGCGCGGCGATTCGCCCGATTACCGGCCCGCAGCGCATTGCCCAAGTGATGTTACATCTTGCCCGGCGAGCGGAGATTGAAGGCGCGATCAGCTATCGGGAAGTGGCGCTCAACGGTGGGGTTGGTCTGCTCATACACCAGAACGGCGAATTGCATTCCTGCGTACAACTGGACGGTGAAGAGGGCTACATCACCCGCCTGTACGTCATGCGTAACCCTGAGAAATTGGCCGGTATGGTCACCCTTTCCGGTTAACAACCAGACACAGACTCCAGATCTGCCTCACGTGCGTATGTCCCCATCGCCGTGGTAACTTAGTGAACTTGACACGGTCTGCGATCAACGGGTTTCGATAAGCGATTATTTACAAGGGGAGAACATGACAGACCTGGTGACTATAGAGAAATCAGGCGGCATTGCTGATGTGCGGCTGAATCGTCCTGACAAATACAATGCTCTGAACCCAGACATGTTCAAAGCCATCATCGAGGCGGGTGAGTCGCTTGCTGAAGCGCGGGACATACGCGTCGTAGTACTCTCCGGCAATGGTCGCGGGTTTTGCGCAGGGCTTGATATGGGCAGTTTCCAAGCCATGACCGGAGGTGGCGCTGCGGCTACTTTGCTGGCCAGCGACGAGCGACCTGAAAACCATGCGCAACGGCCAGCCTACCTGTGGAAGAAGCTGCCAGTTCCAGTGATTGCAGCGATACATGGCGTTGCCTATGGCGGCGGTTGCCAGATCGCCCTCGGGGCGGACATTCGAATAGCCGCCCCGGATGCCAAGCTTTCCGTCATGGAGATCAAGTGGGGGCTCATTCCGGACATGAGTATTACTCAGACTCTCAGAGATATTGTCCCTCTGGATGTTGCCAAGGAACTCACGTTCACTGGTCGCGTGTTGAGTGGTGAAGAGGCTCTTGAACTCGGTCTGGTCACCCGGGTTGCGGAGGATCCACTGGCTGCCGCCATGGCGCTCGCGGAGGAAATTGCCGCGAAATCGCCCGACGCTGTCCGGGCAGCGAAGCGACTCTTCGAAGAGAGTTGGCATGCGGATGCGCGAACGGGACTCGAGTTGGAGGCGGGTATGCAGTCCAAGCTGATCGGTTCGCACAATCAGATCGAAGCCGTCAAAGCGAACTTTGCAAAGCGCGCGCCTGTTTTCGAAGACTGATACAGAGGCCATCAACGGACATGAGTTGGGAAAAAGAAGTCCTGGAGCTGGAGCGTCGTCGGCACCTGGCCAAACAGCAGGGTGGCAAGGAAGGCATCGCCAAGCAGCATGCCAGAGGCAAATTGACGATCAGAGAGCGCATCGATGCGGTGCTCGACGAGGGCAGTTTTCAGGAGCAGGGCCGTGCGTCCGCGACGCCCGAATACGACGACAACGATGAATTGCTGGGTTACGTTCCCGCCAACTATGTCGTGGGGTTCGGCAAGATAGAGAAACGCCGTGTCGTGGTGGGAGGCGAAGACTTCACCTTAAAAGGTGGGTCGCCCAACGCTGCCGGGTTGCGTAAGAGCGTCTACGCTGAACATCTCGCGAGTCAGTTTCGAGTTCCGCTGGTACGGATGCTCGAAGGTGGTGGGGGCAGCGTAAAAGGCAGTGGCAGAAAAGGTGGCACGGTGGGTGAGCCCGTTTTCAGCCAACCTCGCTTCAAGATCATTGCCGATGCCATGACAGAAGTGCCCATCGCCTCGGGCGCAATGGGGGCGGTAGCCGGATTCCCCGCCGGCCGGCTGGTCGCATCCCATTTTGCCGTGATGACCCGTCATACCTCTCAGGTACTCATCGGTGGTCCCGCGCTTGTAGAGCGTGCGCTCGGTATTCGTTTGACCAAGGAGG
>SMWK01000048.1 GCA_004356895.1 Gammaproteobacteria bacterium | reverse complement strand
TATCGTCGACCCGGAGCGGGTTATCGTCGATCCGCACCACCGTCTGTGGGGAGCGCCCCGGGTTCCCTATCTCCTCGAAAGCCTCTGGCGCGACACCGATTCGGGACATCGCGTCGCACAAACTGTTTTTCTCGAATGCGGCACCAACTATTACCCGTCCGGCCCCGAACAGCTCCGTTCGGTGGGTGAAACCGAATTCGTCGCCGGGGTCGCCGCAGCAAGTCGTGCAGGCAAACCCGGGCAAGCGAAGATTGCCGCCATCGTTGCACGCGCGGATTTGACGATGGCTGAAGGCATAGAGGAGGTGCTTGCCGCGCACGAGGCCGCAGCCAATGGACTGTTTCGCGGTATTCGCCATGCCGGAGCGAGAGACCCCAACCCGGAATCTCTGAGCATTCCCGGTCGAGCACCCGAAGGCCTTTACCAGAACGCGGACTTTCGTCGCGGAGTCAAACGCCTCGGCGAGCTTGGCTACAGCTACGACACCTGGCACTACCACCATCAGAACCGGGATTTTGTGACACTGGCGCAAGCTGTGCCCGATACGCCGATGGTGTTGGATCACTTCGGCACACCGCTCGGTGTTGGTCCATACGCCGACCGGCGAGAAGAGATATTTGTCGCCTGGCAACAAGACATGGTTGAGATCGCCCGATGCGAAAACGTCGTCGCGAAACTCGGCGGCCTGGCGATGCCCGACAACGGGTTCGGCTGGCATGCCGATCCGTGCCCACCTACATCCGATGAATTCGTGCGGGTACAACGCCGTTATTACCTTCACACCATCGAGTGTTTCGGGCCCGAACGCTGCATGTTCGAGAGCAACTTCCCAGTCGACAAGCGATCACTTTCCTACCATGTGATGTGGAACGGTATGAAGAAGATCGTAGCCGACTTTACGGAGCCCGAAAAAGACGCCATGTTCAGCGGCACAGCCAGGCGGATTTACCGGATCGAGGCGTAATTACCCCTTGGCTTTATTCTCGCGGAGAGGCGGAGGGCCCCGTGTGCCACCACCACTGGTCCGGTAACGGCTCAACTACCGGCCAGCGTTTGTCCAGCGTATCGCCATCGAAGAGTTCGCCACCCTTCACGACCGCACTGATATCCACGCTATTGCGAATGTTCTCCAGCGGATCGCTTCTCAAGATGACCAGGTCCGCGAGTTTTCCTTCGCTCACCGTGCCAACGTCCTGGGCGATGCCGATCATTTCAGCACCGTGACGCGTCGCGGCGCGTAACGCCTCGCGAGGAGTCAGCCCACCGCTCGCCAGCGACCAGAGCTCCCAGTGATAACCAAGCCCCTGGAGTTGACCATGGGCGCCGACACCTACCCTTCCACCGGCACGGATGATCTTCGCGGCTTGAGCCGCCACGCGGGAGAACGTGTACTCGTCATCATGAAACCACTTCACCCGCAAGGTTCGGCTGGCAAGCACGTTGTCTGGCGTAAAGCGCCGCAGTTTCGCATTGCCGTGTGGATTCTCACGGGTGTAGTAGTAAGTTTCTGCCCAAGGGCCCCCATAGGTCACCAGCAACGTTGGCGTATAAGCCAGGCCTGATCGCGCCACAAGCTGCACGGTATCGGTGTAAAGATCCACGATGGGGAAGTTGTGTTCGTTGCCACTGAAGCCGTCGATCACGTGGGTCAGGTCGAGCTTCATGTCCAGCGACCCTTCGGTCGTCGGCATGAGCTGCAGTTCTTCGGCCGCCTGCAGCAACCACTGACGCTGTTTTCGACTACCGGAGATATACGCCTTCAGATTGTTCACACGGTAGTGATCCTTGTAGCGGCGCAACACCGCAAGCGCGTGTTCTCTGGATTTGAAGGCGTTGTTGCTGAAGATGCCCGGTCCGGTAGATAAGGCGCGAGGCCCCAACATCAGCCCCGCATCGATCATGTCCTGATATGCCAGGATATCGGTGGTGCTCGGTTGCACATCGATACCTGTGGTTACGCCGTAGGCAAGATTCGCGAGGAACGCCGGGTTGGCAAGCCCGAACAGGTTTCGCAACGGACGATAATGGGCATGGGTGTCCACGTAACCGGGCACGATGAACTTGCCGGTTACATCCACAACATCAGCTTCTTCCGGGATGACAACATCTGCGCGCCTGCCTACGGCGCTAATCCTGCCCGCCTGCAAGATCACGACCCCGTCTTCTATGCGGTCATCATCCGTTTCCATTGGAATGATGGTTGCGCCCACCAGCGCGAGTGTACCTTCGGGCTCGAAGCGAGCCATATAAATTTCAACCGCCGTCACAGTAACCGACTCGTGATCCTCGGCGAGCGGTTGTGGCGCCTCCGCCTCTCCTTCGACCTCGGTCTCGGACCCCGACTCGGGCTCAGACCCGGAATCGAATGCGGAATCATCATCTTCTTCATCATCGCCCGCTTCATCATCAAAGATGACGGATTCCACCGGCCGTCGGTAAACATGGTGACCCACGCTCCAATAGATATCTTCGCCGTTTTTACTCCAGCCAAAAAAGTCCACACCCACGTCAGTGAGCTTGGCAAGCGGTATCGACGGGGAGGCGAGGTCCACCGCCACGTTTTGCAGATTGGGATTCAACAGCGGCGAAACGTACAACTGGTTTGCGTGCTGCATGAGTACGTATCGCCCGTTCGGTGACATGCGCATGTCTTCGGCCGGCACGTTCTCTTCAGCACGGTAAATCCCGGGTCCCTTGAGGGAAATGACATTGCGCCGGTCGGTGCCGTCGTAACGAAGTGACACTAACCCCGACGCACCGGCGTTACCGAACGGTCCACCACCGAGATAGAGGTAAATTCGATCGCTCTCTACCCCGAAGTGCGGCACACCCAACCCGCGGGAGGGAATGATCACTTCCACAGCGCCACCGTCAGCGGGCAACCATATGACGTCTGCACCAACCGGCTGACCAAAATCGCCTTCTCTGTACATACGTTCGTAGCTCGTTGCCCGTAGTGCGACGATTCGTTTCCCGTCAGGGGACCATGCCGGGCTTGTGTAATACGCGGAGTATTCGGTCAGCATCCTCGCACGGCCACCACCGGCACGCATCCGCCAGATGTGACCGCCTTCTTGTGACCAACTTACAAACGCAAGGTTGCGTCCATCTGGCGACCAGGTCGGCTGAAACGAGGTCAACCCTTCTGGTGAAACAACCTCACTTGTTCCACTGGCAAACTCGTGAACGTACAACCGCATAAAAGCCGAGAACGCAACCTTCGTACCATCCGGCGACAGGACTGGATCCCCGATCATTCTGGATTTCACGGGACCTACACCCAAGCGATGCGGGAAGTACAAACGCGGACCCAACCCCTGTTCAACCTTTGCCGTGAAAGCGATCTCCGTGACTGCACCGGTTGCGATCGCCACCCGGCGGATACCACCTTCGGCAGTATAGATCACGGAAGTTCCATCGGGGGTAAACGCGTAACCCGGCAAAAGGTCGCGCGTGAATCGCGATTCCTGATCGTCCCGCTGAATGGGATAAACAAGCCATTTGTCCTCTCCCGTTTCGAGGTTACGAATACGCAGGCCCGTGTTGTGCTCGAAGCGAGTGCCATAAACCAGTTGCTTACCATCTGGCGACAACAACGGACGGATCGCGCTGCCTTGCGCAAGCGTCAGAATATCCTCGAGTCCACTGGTCAGATCTCTTCTGGCAATCTGCCACATTGGGAAGTTGACGTTGTAGCCAAACCCACCATTCTTGCGTGCGTAATACAGATATTTGCCGTCGGGCGTATATACCGCTCCCAGGCTATTGCTCCGCTGATTGATTGGGGTATTTTTTGCAGCCTTGGCTTTCGTCAGCTGAACACCTTTGCCACCATCTACGTGATAGGCCCATAGCTCGAAAGTGCGCAGGCCCCAACTGGTACGCGACACCACGACGTGGCTGCTGTCTGGCGACCAGGTCGGGGACGCGAACTCGATTCGATCGCCGCCCTTCGATAGTTTCTTCAGCCCACTCCCATCGACACCCATGATCCAAACGTTCTCTTTGCCATCCCTGTCGCTGATGAACGTGAGCTTTTGGCCATCCGGGGAAAACCTTGGCTGACTGTCGAATTGCATACCCGTGGTCAGCGGTATCGCTTCTCCACCTTCAATCGGCAATGTGTATAAATCACCAAGGATTTCTAACACCAACGTGTGCCCGTCGGGAGATACATCCAGTGAAAGCCAGGTTGCTTCATCGGTTTCGAAGCTGATTGTGCGAGTGGGCTCTAGTGGTAGATCAGATTTCTTTTCATCTGCTGAAAGGGACCGGCAAGCGAATACGACAAGAAACAAAAAAGCAAGGAACTTCACGAGCTATTCCACGGAAAGAAAGTCCGCCATTCTCTGCATCTGACCCGGTTGGCGCAACTGCGCCCAGTCGGTTGGCGCAACTGCGCCCAGTCAGTTGGCGCAACTGGGCAAGGCTGGCGATTCTGGTATTTGTTGCCACAGCGGGTAGGATACCTGCCTCGATCGAGCAGATGTGTGTATCGTGCAAACCGACAACCTTAGAATAGTCAAAACCCATCCGTTGGTTTCTCCCGCTATCCTTGCGGAAGAGTTACCGCACAGCGAAGCCGCAACCAACTTTGTCGCGGAGTCGCGGCAAACCATCAAAAACATCCTGTTCGGAACGGACGACCGTTTGATGGTTATCGTCGGACCATGCTCAATTCATGATACCGAGGCTGCGGTTGAATACGCCGAACGACTGAAATCTGTGGCTGACGGTCTCGCAGATCAGCTTTTTTGCGTGATGCGCGTGTACTTTGAGAAACCCCGCACCGTGGTTGGTTGGAAGGGGCTTATCAACGATCCGGATCTCGACGGCACGTTTCGCATCAACAAAGGTCTGCGCCTGGCCCGAAGGCTGCTTCTCGAAGTCACGAACATCGGCTTGCCCGCAGCTACCGAGTTCCTCGACACGACCTTCGGCCAGTACTACACGGATCTGATCAGCTGGGGCGCGATCGGCGCTCGCACGGTGGAGAGTCAGATTCACCGTGAACTCGCCTCCGGATTGTCAATGCCAGTAGGCATCAAGAACCGCACGGATGGTGATGTACAGGTCGCCGTCGACGCTATTCGTGCCGCGAGCCACAAACACCTGTTTCCCTCGCTCACCAAAGAAGGCGCACCGGCGATTCTGGAAACGAAAGGCAATCCCGATTGTCACCTGGTGCTGCGTGGCGGGAAGCGGCCGAACTTCGACGCCACTTCGGTTGCGCGCGCGCAACGTCTACTGAAAGACGCCGATCTTCCCGAGACGGTGATGGTGGATTGCAGCCACGGCAACAGCAGCAAGGACCCAGCCAAACAAGTGATCGCCGCGCACTCAGTCAGAGCGCAGCGTAAGCACGGCAACATGGCGTTGCGGGCCATCATGTTGGAGAGTCATCTGGTAGGTGGCAGACAGGAACTGGGCAAAAACCTCATTCGCGGACAAAGCGTTACCGACGCCTGCCTCGGATTCACTGAGACCCGCGAACTGCTGGAAACGCTCGCGCAATAACCAGACGTTGAAGAACATGCAAATAGAAACCCCCTATCTCATTTTCATCGGGGATGCCAAAGACGCATTAGCTGCGAAGACGGGTCAGGGTATTGTCGATTGGCGTCCAACCTGGAGCCTCGGGCAATTCAGATTCGCGAACTGTCGGGCCGATCTCAACATACCAGACATGACGGTAGCTGAAGCAGTTACAGCTGGCGCAAAAACCTTTGTGATCGGAACCGTCAGCCCCGGTGGCACGTTGCCTGAGAGCTGGATTCCCGTGATCATCTCAGCGCTCGAAGGAGGGCTCGACCTTGCGAGCGGCATGCATACGCGGCTGAGTACGTTTCCAACGGTTGTTGCGGCAGCCAAAAAACATGGCAAGAAACTCTTTGATGTGCGCCACTGTGACGTGCACTTCAGCACCGGTGCGGGAACTGCACGCACAGGCAACCGTCTACTTACCGTGGGTACAGACTGCTCGATCGGGAAGAAATATGCCGCTCTCGCCATCGAGCAGGAGATGCGCAAACGCGGCATGAATGCCGACTTTCGCGCAACCGGACAAACTGGAATTCTGATCGCGGGTGGCGGCGTTGCGATCGATGCCGTGGCCGCCGATTTCATCGCTGGAGCGTGCGAATACCTGTCTCCAGAAAATTCGATTGATCACTGGGACATCGTCGAAGGTCAGGGGTCGCTGTTTCATCCTTCGTTCGCTGGCGTGTCATTAGGCTTGCTGCACGGCACCCAGCCGGATGCATTCGTAGTCTGCCATGAGCCTACCCGAACTACTATGCGTAACGTGGACACTCCAATCGCCAGCGTTGACGACGTAATCGAGCAAACGATCGCTCTCGGGCGTTTGACCAATCCCGCCATTCGCTGTGTTGGAATAGCAGTGAATACTGCCGAGTTCGACGATACCCAGGCCAATGCTTACATCGGCGACATGCAGGGAAGGTTCGAATTGCCGGTCACGGACCCCATGCGTCACGGTGTAGTGTCTATCGTCAACCTGTTGACCGATTGAGTTATGGAGATCTCCGCTCGCCATGAACGCTGGCCCATCGCCGGGCAATTCACCATAGCACGCGGTTCTAAAACGGCGGCTGATGTCGTTGTTGTGACTGTTACGGAAAAGGGTGCAAGCGGTGTCGGCGAGTGTTTACCTTATGTGCATTATGGTGAATCCGTGGAGCAGACCCTCGAGACCATCGACGCACTAAAAACATCAATGGTGGAACCGATAACGCGAGCGGGTTTGATGGAGGCTCTGCCTCCCGGGGCCACTCGCAACGCACTCGATTGTGCGCTGTGGGATCTAGAGGCAAAACAAACCGGGCAACCGGTGTGGGTGCTTGCAAATCTCGCAAAACCAGACCCTGTAACCACAGCCTTCACTATCGGTCTCGGTACGCTTGCAGAAATGCGCGCCAAAGCCGAACAGCACTGCCATCGTCCCTTGTTAAAGATCAAGCTCGGTAGCAACGATGCAACTAGCGATATCAAAAGGTTGCAAGCCATTAGATCGGGAGCGCCAAACTCGAGGCTCATCGTCGATGCCAACGAGGGATGGTCGTTCGACTTTCTCTGTGAGATCGCAGCAACTTCGGCAGATATCGGCGTTGAGCTTTTAGAGCAGCCACTACCGGCTGATGACGATTTAAGGTTGCTCGACTACCAGTGCCCCGTACCACTCGGCGCGGACGAGAGTTTTTGCGGAGACGAAGATCTCGCTGAGCTCGCCCGGAAATATCAGGTGATCAACATCAAGCTCGATAAGACCGGAGGATTAACGAACGCCCTGGACATGAAAGATCGCGCCAGGGCGCTGGACCTTGAGATCATGATCGGTTGCATGGTTGCAACGTCGCTGAGCATGGCACCCGCTTTACTTTTGACGCAGACTGCCCGTTTTGTGGACCTCGACGGACCCCTGCTGCTGGAACGCGATCGCGAGCCGGGTTTGTGTTATGACGGAAATACGGTGTCCTGGCCAAAGGGCTCATTCTGGGGAGTAGTTGAGAATGTCTAGAAAAATCTGGCGCGACGGTACCTTCGTCGAATGGGAAGCGGCCACCGTACACGTGCTCTCCCACAGCCTGCAACGGGGTTCTCTCGCTTTCGACTACACGAGCATTCACAACACCGCTAAGGGAACGGCGATATTTCGGCTGGGGTCACATATCGACCGACTTGTGACCACGTGTAGGATAACCGGTTTACCTCTGTCCTACTCGCGGGACGAGTTGATCGAAGCCTGTGTGGAAACGGTGCGTCAGAATCCGGGCGCCATGTCTCTCAAAATCAGTGCAATCATCCCATCTCTTGAAGTGGAGCTCGTTCCACAGGATCCTACCGTGTCCGTGCTGATCGCAGCCTACGACAGCAAAACGGACATCATCGACAAAAACCGAGGCGAGTATCACTCCGCCTCGAGGCTTTCGCTCAAGATCGCTCGCGATATCAGCAACCGCCGTGAAGACATCATTCCACCCCAGGCGAAGGTCGCCGCAAACTACACCTCTCCCATGATCGAAAAATGGAAGGCACGCAAGGAAGGGTTCGACGATATCATCCTGCTGGATGCTTACGGCAATGTGGCCGAGGCGCCGACATCTAACATTTTCATCGTCGACGAAAACGGTAACCTGGCAACACCCCCTGCAGAAAAAGTACTCCTCGGCATCACCCGGTCAAGCATCATGGAGCTGGCTCCGTCGATGGGGATCACCTGGCGGGAGGAAGATCTGACGGAGGGGGATCTTTATACCGCGAACGAAGTATTTCTTTCAGCTTCCACAGTCGGCGTCTGGCCGGTGGTGAAGATCGATGGCAAGACCATCGGTAACGGCGAAATGGGTACCGTGAGCGGCAGATTGAAGACGCGATTGCAGGAGATCAAAGCGGGAAAAGACCCGGAGTTCGAGCACTGGTTACACTACGTCTAAAAGCTTCCGTAGACTCCTAGCTACTAATCCTCCCGACTCTTGTGCAACTGACGTTTGTTCAACTCAAAGTGTTCGAACGCTCGCTCCACCATCGGCCGGCGCGCACCTTCGGGAACTTTGAGCGCATAATCCGGGTCACGCTCGCCTCCTGCGGAGAGCATGTGCATGGTGTGTGCGGCATTGATGTGCCCGGCGAACCCTTGCGTATCCTGCATATGATTTACTGCCATCTTCATCATCCGCAGCTGAAATGGATCGTTTTTTGCGATTCGTTCGGCGTAGGCGATGACAGCAGAGCGTACTTCATCTGCGGCGAACACACGGTTCACCAACCCGAGCTCCTTGGCTTCCGTGCCGTCTATGAAGCGGCTCTCGTAAAGTAACTCCTTGGCCTTACGGGGGTGGATGTCCCACGGGATGTTAAAAAACTGGAAGTTCGAGCCGAGAAACATCGCATCTTTCGCGGCGTAAATAATGTCCATCGCTGAAGCGATCATCCAGCCGGCGAAAATACAGTAACCCTGCACCCCGGCGATGGTAGGTTTCGGCAGATTGCGCCAGCGCATGGTTCGTTCCACGAACTGCTGACGAGAGTGATCAAAGCGTCCACGTACCCCCGCCTGCAATGGGCGTTCTTCTCTGTCTGCCAGCTCGTCAGCCGAGCCAAGATCGTGACCACCTGAAAAGTGTTCGCCGGAACCGAATAGCGCGATGACGTTGACTCCTCTGTCTTCAGCAGCAGTTGCAAATGCCTCGTCGAGCTCCTCGAGCAGTCGACGACTCTGTGCATTGCGCTGCTCCGGGCGATTGGTCGTA
>SMWK01000047.1 GCA_004356895.1 Gammaproteobacteria bacterium | reverse complement strand
CTGCCTGAATTAGCTGTGCGGTGATACGTAACTGGTTGCCGTGTTTGCGTACACTGCCCTCGAGTACATGGGTCACTTTCAGTCGCGAGGCTATTTCTGTTACTTCGAGGTCTTTGTCCTTGAAAGAGAAAGAAGAGGTGCGTGCCGCCACTTTCAATTCAGGGATTCTTGCAAGCAGATTCAACAGTTCTTCGGACAGTCCGTCTGAGAAATACTCGTTGCCAGCGTCGTCACTCATATTGACGAATGGCAGCACCGCGATCGACGGAGTCGCGTCTACTGCGGCCGGAGTCAGCAAAGCAGCTGCTTGTTCTTCCCGAAGGATAGCGGAGGGAGTTGCCTCTGTTACGACCTCACTTGGCCTTATGTAATTCAAGATGCCGACGGCTAAGACTGCAACGGCGATTACCCCTGCACCGATCAGGATCGGTTTGGCACTGTTACTAGCAACAGGCTGAATACTCGGTGCAACCGACTGACCTTGCTGAATATGAGCCCTAACACCTGAGAGAATCTTATTTCTATATTCTTCTTCCGTCAGCTCATACCTAAAAATTGCCTGACGATCACTGAGCGCGAGTTCGAGACCAGGAGAAAGTTGCGTGGGCTCCTGATGTATCGCGAGTACGGGCCGATCGTGCTCAAGTGCATAGTTGACTTCTTTCAGACAGTTGTCGGAACTGGCAGATCGAGGAGAGACCAGAATGATGAAGAGATCACAGCCGAGGATTGATTCAGCTAGTTCTTCGCGCCAGCTGGCACCAGGACTGATGCCCTCGTCATACCAGATATTGAAGCCTTGATCCCGCAGCCGTTGAATACCGGGAAACACAATGTCGCTATCCTCATGTGAATAGCTCACAAAGATATAAGGCTCATCACCCTGGTAGGCTGGAAATGGTCGATCCATTGATTCTTGTACTTATTAGGCGTGGAGCAAGGGTGCCTGTAAAGTAATATCCAATCAAGCCTGGCAATAATCTGAAAAACGCTGCTGTTGGCCGAATTGAGGCAGCCGTGAATATTGTCCTAGCCAGTAAAAAACCGCCGCAGTTCCCTCAGAAGCGGGCAGGAAGTCTGAGGGAGTTTGGACCACCAAAACGCTCCTTAGTGCCCAAAGCGGACGTGCATCCACCAGCACTTTTATCCGTACTATCCTCGTAACGCTCGTCTTCTACACGGTCTAATGCTTCGGCAGCGTTGCCTCTCACCCAAATATCGGCAACGTCTTCATTCTCGATGATAGTCAATCCCCAGTTCTGCCATGCTTCCCGCATGCCCTCCAGATTCCTACAGTAGGGCTGACGTTCCCATCGTATCCTGCTGTCGCGATATCAGGTGGCGCCATGCTCTATGCATATAAATATCAGATAGGGCTAAGGGGGCGTTCACCATCACCATCATGATGCTCATGCTGTGCATGACCATGATGGGCATCATCAAGTTGATCCGAGCTCCTCAGCTCTTCGTGGTCGTGCTGATGATCACCTTCATCACCTTTTGGGTTTCTCTTTACGTCTAGCGAAATCTAGCCAGGCGCGCCATTCGGTGTGCTCACCCTGAACGTGGAATTCTTATCCGGAGATACCCCAGCTTCGATCGATTTCACGGAGCAGTTTCTGATAGCGCACGTCATTGCGTACTGGACTCAGGACATTTGGGAAATAGTACCGCATGGCGAGAGTCGGCCAGGCCCTCCACTGGTCGATACGCTCGAAAACGGCAAACGCCCTATCGGTTTCTCCTAAAGCAGCGTAGATCAGGCCGGCAGAAAACAGATCATCTGTCTGCTCTATCTGCGCGAGTCGAACCCGTGCCTCAAACAGGTCTCCGGTTGCCACGAGTACCAACGCCTGCGCCGCACTTGCTCCAGAGTCAGTCCATGGAACAGAGAGATGTTGTAGAACAGAGTGTGCCTCGGTGAGTCGGGCGAGGTGGTACAAGGCCAACCCTTCGTACAATTTTCCGGTTGGCCAGGATGGGAGGGTGTCTTCTACACGGCGTGCCTCGGACAATGCAATTTCGTGTTTGCCAATTGCGAGGTAGGCAAGTGCCAGGTTACTTACCGCTTCACCGGACAGAGGGTCAAGTGCAACTGCGCGCGTTGTGCTCTCTAATCCTTCCTGGGGATGGCCCAGCAACAGGTGCACCCAACCCAGCCAGTTGTGGGCTTCGGCATAACTGGGTCGCAACTCGATCGCCTGACTCAACTCCTTTACAGCGGCAGGACCTTGGTTACGGTTAGAGAGCAGCAGGCCATAAGACGCATGGGTTTCCGCTAAGTCTGAATCCAACAGTAAAGCGTGTCGGATAGCTTGTTCAGCTTGGAGTAGTTTGTTCCCGGTTTCTTCAAACCCATAGTCGTGGTAGAGCGATAAGGCATCTGCAAGACCGGTCCAGGCCAGTGCGTAACTGGCATCCTCGTCGATCGCTTGCTGAAAATAGTCTGCGGCCTGCTGCATTCCCTCTTTGGACCGCTCATCCAGTGCATTGCGGCCTAGCAGATACAGGCGATAGGCTTCCAGGTTATCGGTTGGAATTTGCTCCACACGCTCTAGTTCGAACGATGACAACTGCACTTGCAGTGCGACGATGATTGACTTCGAGACGTCAGCCTGTATGTCGAATATGTTTTCGGCTGAAAGTGTCCGGCGGTATTCTTTTGCCCATACCGCGCGATCCCTGACGGCATCCACCAGTCTGGCGTTAATCTGGACTTCACCACCTACTTGTTGCACGTCGGCGCGGACCACCCATGAAACTTTCAGCTCCCGGGCAATTTGTGGAAGAGTTTTGTCTGTAATTCTGTATGCCATGACAGAGGTTCGGGAGATGACGGCAAGGTCCGATACGTTGGCTAGTCGAGTCAACACACCCAGGTGAATGCCTTCGGTAAATGCATTCGCTTTGTCTGCACCGAGCGTCTCAAAAGGGAGAACGGCTATGGTTCGGTCGGCTATATCTGCGTCACGGTTCGGTGTGTCTGATTGGTACCACCAGGCACCAACCGCCACGAAGACGAACATGGTGACTGTCAGTGGAATTGTCTTGCGGAATGTTTTTTTTTCGTTGGTCGATTCTGGAAGGGAGTTAGTGGTGGGTAGCTGGTTGCTCTGAAATGCCGTGAGCAACTTGGCCCGGTATTCGATAGTTGAAAGTTCTCCCGCAAAAATTGCCTGAACACGACCTAACCCCATTCGCAGGTCCGCTGTGAGGTCAACCTCCTCCAGATACACAGGCAGTATGTTGCGCGATTGATCCAGAGCGTAATTAATTTCTCGACTGCAGTGATCGGATGTTAGTGAGTTGTTCGATATGTAAAACAATACGTGCGCTGCGTTTTCCACCGCTTCCCCAATCTCCGAACGCCATATTGTCCCGGGTTCAACCCCTTCGTCGTACCAGACATTGATACCCTGTTCATGCAGCCACTTGATTTCTGGATAAACCGCCGCCTCATCTTTGTGGGCGTAACACACAAAAACGTAGGGTTCACTGCCTTTGTAGGCGGAAAACGGTTTCTCCATGCGTCTTCTCAGAGAACGAGAGATACAGTCTAACCTGTTGACAAAGGCGCTGTGTATCGCAAGTTGTCAGGGGATAGGAAGAATAAGAGCCTTGAGGACGGCGGACTGCTGCTTCGAGCGGACTTGCACACGTGGGTAACCCTCCTTCTGCTCGTCGCCCTCGGCGCGATTCTCATATGCCACTCGGCCGACGGCATGGCTCACGCACCCATCGTTCAGCAACACTGGCAATGTTGCTCGGCGTCGCCTCTGATGCCCAATTGGCGATCGCATCCAGGTAAATTGCCTCGCAACCCGTGCCCCCAAATCCACAAGCTGCCATCTGGGAGCACCAGTTCGCAGCCAGCGGCTGCCAGTCATATCCGACAGGGAGTGGATACGGTGGTTGTGGCACGTTTAGATTACAGAACGGACTCGCAACGGTAGGGGCTGAAGTGGTGGAAGTTGTGGGGGTCGTAATTCGTGACGGAGGTGCTGGACGTAGTAGAAGTGGACGTCGTCGATGTGCTTGGAGTGGTAGGAGTGGGCGATGTGGTGGAAGTCGTGGATGTCGTGGAAGTGGTCGGCGAAGCAGGCGGATTACCACAGGTACTCGCGCTCAACAGGAGGATTACTGCCAGTGGAAATATCAACTCACCGGTGGATTTCGTGATTGTCATATCTGTCTTCCTGTGCAGCAGGCATAGTACGGCAACTACGGAGCGGGTACCCCGGGAAGTGTCCAGAGGTTGGCAAACGAGGCCTGTGGCAGAGTGAACGTAGCTTGCCTCAGCGGCATCGGTTTTTGCCATTTCGATCTGCGTCCGTATAGTTCACGTCAAAGTCGAGCTTGAACTCGCCGAGTGCGATTGCTGTATGAACTGAAACACCCCTTCGACAACGGCACCACCCACTTCATCTTCGAGCCGCTTGAGTTCCTCGCCAAGCTTGCGGCTTTGGTACCCAGACCCAGAGCCAATCTCACCCGCTACCATGGCCTGCTCGCCCCGTCGCATAGCGACGGACCCCCATCTGCCAAGTATCGCCACCTCGTGGTCCCAGCACCCAATCGGCGGGCAAAGAGAAAGCGCAAGCACACGGCCCATACCGAATCGGAACCGAGGCTAGATACCGATCGAGAAACCGATCGTCCCCTCGCTCCACTTTCCTGGGCAGAGCGATTGAAGCGGGTCTGCAAGTAATCGAGGCTGATTGCAAAGCAATCCGCTAAGCAGTTCGCCATGCGAACTGCCTGTATTTGAGCTGTGTCCCAAGTGTGGTGGTCAGTTACGCGTCATCGCAGCGATTACTCAGCCTGATGTCATCAACAAGATTCTCGACCACGTCCACCAGCAACAGGCACCTCCCCGGCAACCGCCGGGCAGAGTACACGGACCCATCACCACTGAGATTCAATTCGACGCGATATAACCGACGACCAGGTGATCCCCTGGGTCAGAACAAATCAGCTTGCGAGATCACCCTGCAATCTAACGAGACTTTGACCAGGGGCTGCTTGAGATTCTGCTGCATCACCGCAAACCCAGGCACAATTTCCCTCGAATAGCTCAAGACACTTCAATCCCGATATACGGCCACTTTCTCGAACAGCACTTTTGTGTCGCCTATCCTCGGACGCGTTTCATGATTTTGCGATTCGATTCACTTCATCCACAAAAACAGCCCCGAAGGTGCGATCGGCATTCCATCTCCACCAACTGATCTGGAGCACGATGGAAAATTTCAGTCAAACGTGGCGTAG
>SMWK01000046.1 GCA_004356895.1 Gammaproteobacteria bacterium | reverse complement strand
CCTTTCTCGGTGTCATCTCGGCGAACTCCTAACAGCATTTTGAAGGTCCCGACTTGCGCGGGGCATTTACACGACAGATCGGGTTACTCTTGTGTTTTCCTGAATCCCGATAATGAGGAACACTACAGTAACGACGATGGCAATGCCCGAGAGGATCTCCGCGATGCTGACCTAGTCGGATAACTTCTGATTCACTTGCCATTTCTGCCAGATATGCGACATCGTGACTATTGACTACTGTAGAATTGAACCTGTAGAACGGCCAGAGAGCCGAGATGGTTTCCGCGCCGGGGAAAGTCAAGCGTCCGAAGGTCGTTCGAGGAGCCGCCTGTGTCCATCGCCAAGAAAATCAGCAAATGGATCGTCGCATCCCTGACGGTGCTGTTACTGACGGTCTATTTCGTTCGAGGCTTCGATTCCAGGCGTATGCCGGAACTGGGTCCCGAATACCGCATCGAATTCGAACATGAATTCGATGCCTCCCAGGAAGATCAAACCGAGTGGTCGGCATATCTAGCCATCGAGAACGCACTTTCGATCGAGCTGGAGGAGAAGATTGACAGCGACACAAGACCCGATAGCCTCATTGATCGCTTCTCGGCTGACAGTCGGACATTTCCCGGCAACTATCACGGCAACTGGAATCGCACCTACGAACTGTCGGCGCCCTCGCCGCACGGCGTTGCCGTTCTCCTGCACGGTCTGACTGACTCTCCCTATTCAATGCTGTCGACCGCACAGACACTGGTGCGTGCTGGCTACAACGTGGTTGTCCCGCGTATGCCGGGACATGGCTTTGCCGTAGGTGGGCTGTTGCAGGCTCGATGGGAAGACTGGACCGCCGCGGTTCGTATAGCGATCAGGCATGCGACAACGCTACCGGGAAGCGACCAGTCATTGCTACTCGTCGGCTATTCGAGTGGTGGTCTGATGGCGGTTGACTACGCTCTGGGCTGCGACGAAGTTGCCGATCTGCCCTGTCCAGACGGTCTCGTGTTACTGTCGCCCGCGATTGCGGTGACGTCGCTGGCCGTCGTCGCAAACTGGCATGCAGCTATTTCCTGGATGCCATTCTTTGAGAAATTCAAATGGCATTCGATACTGCCGGAGATCGATCCATTCAAGTTCACGTCCTTCCCCAAGCGAGCCGCATGGGAAATTTACAAGATTTCTACTCGCACACACAAGCAGCTAAGCCAGCCGACTGGAGGTGCCAAATTACCGCCGATACTGACGTTTCAGTCAGTTGTCGACAACACGGTCAGCGCTGGCGCGGTCGTTACCAGTCTGTACAACAAGGTGCCGGCCAACGGCAGTGAGCTGGTCTTATACGACATCAACCGCAATAGCACACTATTACACCTGATGAAGAACGTGCCTGGAGATCCCGCAGATTATTTCGAGTCGGCGGCGCCGTTGAACTTTGGAGTGACGATTCTAAGGAATCGAGACCGCTACCAGCTTGACATCGATTCATGGGCCCTGGCTGCAGGCCAGAGCGTTCCCGTCATCGATGGGACTAATCTCGAGTGGCCGATTGGGATCTATTCACTGTCACATATCGCTGTGCCGTTCCGTGCCGACGATCAGGTTTACGGTGACGGTTCGGTCCGGAACGATGATAATGTTGTATTTGGCGCGCTGGCTCCTCGCGGTGAACAGGGCGTACTGCAGCTGACGTCGGACTACTTCCTTCGCACGAGATATAACCCTTTCTTTCGGTACCAGGAAAACCACTTAACCGAGTGGCTTGGCACCTTCCGTTCCGCACCAAGAGACGGGCTCCCGTAATTCTCGGCCCAACGTTTGATTATTCATCTTCGTCGGCTTTCGATCAGCGCAAGCCTCCCCTGATAATTGAACGTCAGGGTTCTGACCATACTCCCCTGAATATAAATCCAGTTGTCGCCGTTCTTCACCTCCGGCTCACCGCATTTCTTCAGTACCTCGTACATCCCAGCGCTGTTCTTTCCGCCGCCTCCATAGATCAGGTGCGTGCCGCAGCGTATGGATCGATCGGAAGCCGTTGCCTGCATTACGACAAGAGTGAAGAACAAACCAGCTGCGGCGACGGCAGCAAACCTTATTGTGTGGAACATCGACGATTCTCGCGATGATATTTGCTTACGGTGTAATTATTTCCAACTCTGGAATCTGCAGAATGCCGGACGCGACCTGCAACACCGTACCGTCTGACAGATTCGCGGCGAGCGCATAAACCGGCGAGCGAACAGTCATCTTGCCAGATCCGCTGATGCCAAGAAATCGGCCCGTGCCGCCAGTGAGTTTGAAATCGCCCCTACAAACTCCCTTCGTGCCCTCGCACGTGATTTCGGCAAAGACAGCATCTTCGGTCGATACTACGATCGTGCAATTGCCCGTAGCCGAAGTGCTCTGACTGATGGCATCAAGATCCTGAACGATCGGGCACTGTACGAATGCTTCATCCAGTTCGCCTTCAGCAGTCTCGACATACATGATGCCTTCTATGGAGCCCAGAAAGCGGAGCTTGCCGGTACCTACCGGAAATATTTCTCCCTGTCCCTGCCAGGGAATGACCGCCGAGATAGTGCTGGTTTCTGCATACGCCAAGCCGGACCGACCGCACAGAATCAATATCGCCATCAAAAATCGAAGTACCGTTTTTTTTCTCGTCATGACTAGGTCGCTCGTCATTGGGATGGCCAATGATCATAACAACAAACCGTGGCTCAGCGGAGCTATTGCGTACCGAGACCGGGCTGAATCCGGTCCTCAAAAACCTGCATTCAAATTTCCGTGATCTATGAAATTCGAAAATTCTTCCCTTCCCGACGCCTGAGAACCTGGTCAATAACCTATTGATTATATTGGCGGGATCAACGTTCGGAGCCGATCGACAGACGGTGAGCCGCGAAATGAGCCATTTGCGCTGAATTCTTGAGACCGAGCTTTTTTTTGATGTGTTGGCGATGGCAATCGACGGTTTTGAGGCTCAGTCCCAGGCCCTCCGCCACCTGCCTACCCGTTCTACCTCGTCCGATGAGATCAAGCACCTCGAGTTCTCTGTTGCTGAGCCTCTCAAGGAAATCCCCGGTCTGCTTGCGTCCGCCGACCGCCAACCGTTCAATCCTGTTAGCCTCTACGTGCTCACTAACGTAGGATTCACCAGCCAAGACTCGTCGAAGCGCCGTGATCAACTGATCCGCCGGGGCTTGCTTCATTATATAGCCGTTGGCTCCGGCGCTGAGTAACCGTTCCGCATAGATATCCTCATCGTGCATGGAAAATACGAGGACCGGGAGCTGCCCGTACGTGCTCCGTATGTGCTTGATCAGACCGATACCACTGCCAGCCCGTAGCGAAATTTCGAGAACCACCATGTCTGGCTGCGTTTGCTGCAGCGCTGCGTGGGCGCTTCTAATATCGGCTGCTTCCCCACAGACTTTGAGATTATGTTCCTGCTCGATGAGCAAACGCAGACCTTGCCGGAGCATAGGATGGGCGTCGACGATCAGAACGCGACGTTCCCGGTTTTCAGACTGGTTCGGCTCACTCATTTCTAGTTTAGATGTGATCGATAAGCCGAAACATTATACTGCCTTTAATTCCGTTCTCGGAACGCTGGTACATGATCTTCGGGTAGCTGTCGTTTTTCTCCGCAAACCCAAGCTCGCTGCGCACTTCTACCAGGTTGGAGGTCCCTTGGACAGTGAACGGGGTTGGACAGGACAAGAGAAGAGCACCCGCGTGCCACCGTTAGTCCTGAGTCCTACGTCCAGGCGGCCACGGAGCATGCGGGCACGGTAATGCATGCTCTTGAGTCCGATCCCTTCAACACGGTTCTCCTTGGCCGGGATGCCCGTGCCGTCGTCGAGTACCTCTAGGAAGACCGAATCCCCGTCATGTCCACATAGCAGCTCAATGTTCTTCGCGCCACTATGTCTTATGGCGTTGGTTACGCTTTCTTGGGCAATACGGTAGATATTCGTCGCAAGCTCAGTGTCGTGAATGTCATTCTCGTATGAACAGCGCGCGTACAAGTCAACATCGGAATGCTGATTGACGTCCTTAGCAAGCGCTCTAAGCGCGGCGCTCAGGCCCAGCTCGTCCGAAAAAACAGGTGTGAGCAGGCTAACAAAGGATTGGATATCGACGATCATGTTATCGACCGTCCCTGTGAGCTCTCTCAGACTTTGCACATCAGGTGATTGCTCGCACGCTAGCCCCCGGGAAAAGGCTTGCAAGACCAAGGAGACGCCGGCGAGTCCCTGCCCCACGCTATCGTGCAGCTCACGCCCGATGCGCTGGCGCTCACGTTCTCCAGCGGCGACGACTTCCCGTTCCAAATTGATGCGATGGGTGATGTCCTGAACGACACAGCTGACGCCCACGACTGTGCCGTCCTTACTCTTATCCGGATAGTAATTATGCATGTAGTGCCTCAACTCTCCCGGATGAGCCGGTGTCTCCGCTTCAACCTCCCCCTCGATGATCGGCTCCCCCGTTTCGAGCACGCGGCGGAGTTGCGGCTCGACACCAGCTGCAACGTCGTGAAGCAACTGGCGGATTGTTTTTCCCAGGTGTGCTTCCACCGGAAGGCCATTGATGCGGGCTAGCCACGGGTTGACATAGCGGAATCTCAGGTCGGCATCGAAATAGCAGAGTCCGATTGGCGCGCTGTCGTATACACGGTCCGCGCCGTTCGCAGACTCAGGTGGCGATTTTTTCTTCACTCATTCTTCTCACGTCAACGTTACGTAAACACAGCAACTTGGATGCCAGAATGGTTCCAAGAGTGGGCGGTATCTTTTAACCGCTTGAATTAAACAGAATATCTTAAAACGATCCGGGCGCAGGATATCCCTCATAAAGCCTCAGCGGCCGAAATGTAACATCTTTTGGGTTTGGCGTGGGGAAAAAATTCGCCCCTTCGATCTCGCGATCCTCGTGCTCTTTCTTGGGCGCTAATCTCATCGAAATAGCAGAGTCCGACTGGCGCGTTTGCGTATGAACGCTCCCAGTTGTTTACAGAGTTCGGTAGCGCCTTCTCTTTCATTTCCCCATACTCCCCTACCGGTACTTTCCGGTCAAGGCGTGAAGTCGTCGCGCCTATGGCGCGAGGAGCTAAGTCGTGGTCGCGTTTCTGTCGATTTGTTGCGGCTTCATCTACTTCATGAGGAAAGGGACAAGACTTTGGCGAGAATTGACCAGACTGCTGAGGGAGGCAGGATCTAATCTCTGACGCATGAAAGCACTGACCGTTGAGTATCTACCGGGGGTTTTTTTGACAAGCACCAGCACAACGCGCATGCGTTTGTATACGTACTCAGCAGTCGTTTTCTTGTTACCCCGGGACCCTTCTCGAACCTTTTCCACCGGGTGAAATCAAGCCTAGCTCTGGCCCAGGATTCGACCATGATTCAGAAGCGTATTGG
>SMWK01000045.1 GCA_004356895.1 Gammaproteobacteria bacterium | reverse complement strand
TTTTTTCGCCGCTTGAATCGCGGAATCGAGCAGTATTTCAAACGCGCCAAAGATCAAGGCGTCTTGTCATCAACGTTTGATGAGAAGGTGCTGGCCGCGGTGGTCTCGTCGATGATGCCCGGACTCGTTACACGTGCTCGCAGCAATGCGCCAGAAGCGGTATTAAATCGTGCAATCGACGGGGTTGTGCAACTGCTCTAAGGACTCGGTTGTTCAGTGTTCAAACGGGTGCCGTCAGCTCTTTCAATCGCTGAATCGCGTCTGAGGCCAATTGCTGCGTCAATTCTCCAGCGCCGATCTCTCGACCAAGGCTTGCCGTTTGCCCAGACCAAAGCGACGAAAAATCGGTAACGCCCCTCATCTCCGCTTTTGCCTTCAGTGGTGCCAACGCACCTCCCGCGGTGGGAAATGCCGGTGCCTGATCCGACATCGGTCCGACTTCCCGCATAATACGATTCATTATTCCCCGCGCAGGTCTACCCGAAAACAAATTAGTCAATGCAGTCTGATCATCGCGTGCGCTAACTAATTCCGCGCGATGTAACTCAGTTACCAACGATTCAGGGGTAAAGAGGTATGCAGTGCCTAACTGAACGCCCGCCGCGCCGAGGGCGAATGCGGCGGCCAAGCCTCGACCATCAGCAATCCCTCCGGCGGCAACCACTGGCACTTTTACAGCATCCACAACCTGGGGTACTAGAGCAAAAGTCCCTGGTTGTGTGGCGAGGGTGTCCGTCAGAAACATACCCCGATGGCCACCCGCTTCGTAACCTTGGGCGATAATTGCGTCGCAACCGTGATCCTCCAGCCAACACGCTTCTGCTACCGTGGTCGCCGAGCTGAACACGATACAGCCGGACGCCTTAACACGCTGAAGCAACGAGTGATCGGGTAGTCCGAAATGAAAGCTCACAACTTCCGGTTTGAATTCTTCGACAACCTCACACATCCGTTCGTCAAACGGCGCGCGGCCGACGCTGGGAACCGACACCGATGGATCGATCCCAAGCTCCGTGTAGTACTCTGCTAGACGTTGTTTCCAAGCTTTATCGCGATCTGGATCGGGTTGGGGCGGAGTGTGGCAGAAGAAGTTGACGTTTAACGGTTTCGTCGTGCGTTGCTTGATAACGCCGATCTCTTCTCGCGCTTTGGAGGCGTCAAGCATAGCGCAAGGTAACGAACCGAGCCCGCCTGCATCACTGACCGCAATCGCCATCTCCGATCCGCTGGCCCCAGCGATAGGCGCTTGAATGATCGGTAGTTCGATACGAAGGAGTTCGAGTAACTGGTGATTAGGCCATGTCGTCGTTTTCTGCCCCATATTGTCTACCGATCACCCAGTAAGTATGTGTTGCAAATAGGTCGAAGTGTGCGGTATTTGCTCAGACAGTCTCCCATACCTGCGACTGCTCGTCGCTCAATTCAAGAGCTCGGCGACCGTTTGTGAGCGAATCAAATCACCAGCACCTTTGCACCGCGCACCGACTCTCGTTTCAGACTGATCAGCGCCGCATTGGCTTCCAGGAGCGAATAGGTCTGGACCTCTGAGCGAATCGGTATCCGAGCAGCAATGGGTAGAAATTCGGCAATATCAAAGTGGGTGATGTTGGCAACCGATTTGATTTCGCGCTCCATCCACAAGTGTTTGCGGTAGCTGAGCTGGGTGAGAACCGACTTGTCGAGTTCTTCCTTACGAATCGCATTGATCACCAGACGCCCGCCAGGCAGGAGGTTTGCCATCGCCTCGACGACGGGAGTCCAGGCGGGTGTCGTATCGATGATGGCATGCAGCGGTTGAGCCGCCCGCTCGGAGGTCGCACCAACCCAATCTGCACCCAGGCTGCGGGCGAAAGCCCGAGAAGTGGCATTCCGGGCGAAAACGTAAATCGGCGACCGGGGGAACAGGTGGCGGGTGAGCTGGAGAACGATGTGAGCAGAACCACCAAAACCGGTCAGGCCGAGTCGCTGACCGTCCTTAAGCCCCGTGAGTCTCAGCGCTCGATAGCCGATTGCCCCTGCGCACAGCAAGGGCGCGGCCTGTTCGTCGCTGATGTTGTCGGGAATTGGATACGCGTAGCCCGCGGGGACAGTCATGTATTCGGCATAGCCGCCGTTCACGTCACGCCCCGTGGCGACAAATTCAGCGGCGAGGTTTTCATCCGCGGTACCTGTGGATGAGTGAATCCAACCCACACCCACTCGATCACCGATGCGCGTTGGTGAAACCGATGCGCCGACTGCATCGATAATTCCTACCACCTCGTGCCCAGGCACCACGGGTAGCCTCGGCGGCGGTGCTCGACCCTCGATCTCGTCGAGTTCGGTGTGGCACACACCGCACGCAGAAATCTTGATCAGCACCTCGTCGGCCGCCGGTTCAGGGATTGGCAGGTTCACGGCGGAGAGTGGCTCGTTCTCTTCGGTAAGCGATACCGTCCGGTTCATCTGCATGGCTAGCATGATGGGACCTCGGTGTAGACTCGTCAGTTCATCGTCGTGTGTTATGGGAATTTCGCGTCCACGTGCCTGCAGTTTATCAGTACAAAGTGTATCTTTCGCACTGCTAGCCTATCGAATTCAGATCCCGAGGCCATCAAGAACTCTGCAAGACTATGGAATTCGACGGTACCACTCGTCCCAGGGAATGGAGTTCATGAGTCTGACACTCGTCATTGGAAATCGGAATTACTCCTCGTGGTCTCTGCGGGCGGGCTTTACCTGCGCGAGAGTGGACTCGAGTTCGAGGAGGTCTTCATCTCGCTGCACGTGGGGAAGTGGCGGGAAGAGGTAGCGAAGTACACACCAGCGGGACGCGTACCGGTTTTGATCGACGATGACATCAGGGTGTGGGACTCGATGGCAATCATGACGCATCTGCTCGATCGTCACCCCGACGCCGTTGGCTGGCCAGCGGATCCGACGGAACGGGCCCTCGCGCAATCGATCAGTGCGGAGATGCACTCCGGCTTCCAGGCGATTCGAGGAGGATTGCCGCAGAACATCCGAATGCGACGATCCGCAACGGTGTCGGACGTGTGTCGAACCCAGATCGAACGCGTTCAGAGGATCTGGAGCGATTGCCGTGAACGATATGGCAATCGCGGTCCGTGGCTCTTCGGAGACTTTGGTATTGCCGACGTAATGTTCGTGCCCGTGGCGCTCCGCTTCGTCAGCTATGGAATCCCGGTCGAAGGCCGCGCTGCAGAATTTCTCCGCGCGACTCTCGCGCTGCCATCAGTGCAGGAGTGGGTTCGCGTTGCGCAAGACGAGGGTCTGGCACTCGACTTCGTCGACGAACTCAGAAAAGGCGACATGATCCTGGGGTAAGTAAATGATAGGTATCATCGGTTTTATAGTTCTCGCAGGTGGCATTGGGCACGTCATTACCGGACTGGTTATCTTTCGCCCCCAGATTAATGCCATCTCGAAAGACGGCTTTATCAACGCAGTCCTTCCCCATTTCGACCGGCGTGCCGCTCTCTGGTTCATCCTATTCGGCGTCATGGTCGCAATGACGGGTCATCTCCTGATCCATGCAGCTGCGGTGGGTGATCCCGTGTCTGTTCGCATAGCGGGTTGGTACCTCCTCGGAGTGAGCAGTGTCGGTACTCTGTCTCAAACTCGTTCGCCATCTTCCTTACTCGTGGTTCTTTCGCTCGTACTACTTGGCTTGTCCTACTTCGACTAGGTGTATCAAAGCGTTATTGAGGTTGTGTTGGCATAACACCTACCGAACTGTCGAGTAACATTTCCCCGTCGATTGCCGCAACTGGTAGGTCATCAGTTGCGCACCTTAAACCGTCCCTCGAATCCGGACTCTCTCCAAAGCAACCACGTGAGAAACGGGTAGAAGGTCATCATGGACGCAACGAGCCACTCCGAGATGTTCTGAATTTCTTTGTCATTCTCGAACATCCTGTCAGTCGCTGCCAGGATCAGGCCGCCGACTAGAATCACCGCACACATGGCGACCTTGAGACGGGTAATGTGAACAGACAACGTTCCTTGTGACGCCAGCACATTGATCCGCGCGGCAAGCAGTGCTTGCGCCAGGTATAAGAACCCGAAATAAAGCGTGGTGCCGTAACGGCGCAGGAGCCGATAAACATCACCCTCCGAGCCAAGGAACGTGGTGTATAGAATCAGCGCCAGGCTGGACAACACTCCGAGCCACAACATCGCCGAATTCTGCCGCCTGGCCGTGTCACCCATCGCCACCAACCAGTCGTAGCAGAGCTTCCAGTAAACCATGGTCAAGGCTGCCACCGGCAACATGGTGGCCTTGAAGATGAGGAATCCCGGTGGGTGTCGACCTACACTGCTGATGCTCGTGCAGCCTTCAAGATGCGGGAAACAGGAAGGAATCTCGCCTGCCTGAGCCGACAGAAAATACGCAGTCATGATGCCCACCCAAGGTACCACCCAGAGGATCAATGCTACGATTTGCAGATTGGGCATTTTTCGTCGAGGCAAAAATTTGCGCTAACTCTAGCAGATAGAAGATCCCCATGACCGTTATGCAGCTGCCACATCAGGCTCGTCAGGTGCAGCATTGCAGTAGTTGGCTTGCCGAGAGTTCGCATTTAGTCTAGGCGCTCGAAAGAGCAGTGGAGTTTGACTGGTGATGCGTCTTTTACTTGTCCTTTTACTGTTGGCTGGTTGCGGTTTGAGTGCCACTTCCCTAGCCCAGCCGTGCACAGTGTTGAACGAGTACGAAGTCCGTGTGCTCCGAACGATTGCGCTCGAAACCGAATTGGACAAACTAACAGCGGTGGAGGGAACGTTCACCGTGCGCGACATTCGCATCGTCAGGCAGAAGATATTCCCGACGGAGGATCATTTGCTCGCTCGGCAAGCCAACCGCTTCCACTCCGGGACTAAAGAGGCAGTGTTACGGGCAGCCTTGCCATTCGAAAAGGGCCAGGTGATCAGTCAGTCCATCCTGAAAGAAGCCGAACGCATCTTACGAACCAAGCCATATCTGTTCGATGCACGCGTATTCGTTCGCCAGGTTTGCGATGGGCAAGCGGATGTCGATGTCGTCGTGCGTGATGTCTGGACGTTGACCCCACATCTGGATTTTAACAGGGCGGGTGGCGACAACGAATTTGGCGTTGGCCTGAGCGATCTAAACTTATTTGGCTCCGGCAGAGAAGTCGAACTGATATACCAAGTTGAGGATGAGCGCCAGGGTATCAACGCCGTTCTGCGTGATCCGAATATTTTCGGCAGCCACTGGACAACCCAGGTAGCGTATTCAGACAACGATGACGGACATCGTTATAGGGTGAACGTCTCACTCCCCTTCTATTCGCTGGACAGCCGATTCTCCACCGGCTTCCGGGCGACGGAGTTTGACCGTGTCGAGGGATTATATCTTCTCCACGACAAACTGTGGGAGATCGAAGCCGACTCAGAGTTGCTGCGGACGTTCATCGGTTTCTCAAAGGGCCGCACGGGACGATGGGTCGATAGACTGTTTGTTG
>SMWK01000044.1 GCA_004356895.1 Gammaproteobacteria bacterium | reverse complement strand
CGTTGTAGTACAACCCGCTAAAACCAAACCGGCGAGCATCATTAGCAAGAAGCTCCGTAACCAGTGCTGAGTCATCTGTGTATCTCCTGTTATTTTCTCAAGTTTTCGAATGGCCGTCACTCGTCAACCCCCGGAAAGAGTTCTAATAAAGGGAGACCAAGATGGCTCCCGAACATCCCCTGACGACGAGGGCAGACGATACTTCACACGACCGTCGATGGAAACGACGGCGAGTATACCCTTCCCCCGATCTTGAGTCGCGTAAATTAGCATGGTCCCATTGGGTGCCAGCGACGGCGATTCGTCTAGTGAAGTTTCGGTTAAGACTTGTAGAACGTCCCGCTCCAGATCCTGCCACGCGATGTGAAAAACGCCGTTGCGCCTGTGTACAAATACGAGGTGTTTACCATCGGGAAGCAGACGTGCGCGCGCATTGTAATCTCCCTGAAAAGTCAAGCGCTCAATGAAGTTCGTACTCATTTCTAACTGATAAATCTGTGGTTTGCCACCGCGATCGGAAGTGAACACGAGGTTCTTCCCGTCAGGCGTCCAACTCGGTTCCGTGTCGATAGCGTGATGTCTGGTGATACGCCGCAAACGCCGATCGGTGAGGTTCATCACGTAAATTTCCGGGTTGCCATCCCGGGAAAGCACCATGGCGAGGCTGCGCCCATCCGGCGAAAAAACGGGCGCGCTGTTAATGCCGGGATACTGAGTGAGTAGCTCGCGCGACCCGGACGCGATGTCTTGTATAACGATAGCCGGACGCCCCGTTTCGAACGACACGTAAGCCACTTTGCGTCCATCCGGCGACCAACTTGCCGAGAGGATCGGTTCGCTGGACGAGAACAGCGTACGCGCGCGTTCGCCATCCGAGTCGGCCAATTCCAGGCTGAACGAAGCGCTGGGTGAACCCGCATCTTTGGCCAGCACGTATATGATCTTCGTCGAGAACGCACCCTTGATGCCCGTTGTTTTTTCGAACACAGCATCGGATATATGGTGGGCAATGTCGCGCCACTTACCGCGTGTGGCGGTCAACCGATCGCTCAACATCTGGCGTTCGTTCGCAACGTCATACAGGTGATAGCTGACCGATACATCGCCGTTGAACTCGAGATTGGCACGACCGATAACAAGATATTCCACACCGAGGATGCGCCAGTCCCGGAAGAACACCTGTCGCTCCTCCACTGGAAACGACAACATGTTGTCCTCATCCAGCGGAGCAAACTGGCCGCTGCGGGCGAGATCGAAGCCGATGATATCCGACATCTGCGGCAACCCCTCGAGCTCGGCACGCTGGCGGAATGGAACAACGGCTATCCTCACTGGGTTGTCGACACCTGCGTCGATGATGATGGTATCCAGACTATCCGCGGCAACCGCCCACGAAATCAAACAAAGTAGTCCGCTCAACGACAAAATTCTAAACAAACTGCTCAACGCAACAAATCCTCCGGTCTGAACAACAAGGTAAAGCGGCGGAAATACCGCTCAAATAGTTTCGATTCCACAGGTACTTCAAATCTACGTGCTTTACGCACCGCGGCTTCTGCAGACCGATCAAAGGCTTCGTTGCCACTCGAGGTGAGCAGAGTTACCGCCACAACGTCACCCGTTGGTACTAACTCAACGAGCATCTTTGCCTCCATATTGTTGCGCGCGCTCGGCGGCCGAGACCAGTTGGCAACTACAAGCTTGTAGACGCCAAACTGATACGACCGAGCGATCATCGCTTCTTCATCTGCCGCATCGCTCGCGGTCAAGTCATCCGCCTCTTCTTGCAGCGTATCCCAAAACGAAGTTTCGGCGAGCCGCTCGAGCAATTTTTCTCTCTCGGCGCGTTCCTGCTCGCGCCGTATCGCATCGAGATCGGGTCGTTTTTCCACCGGTTCCGGCTGTGCCTTCACCGGTGCGGTTTTTACTTCGGGTGTTTTCTCCACCACCGGCTGCCGCGCTGATTTTGGCCTGACCTTTGGGGGTGTCAACACAATCAATTGAGCGTGCACCATCCGCGGCTTGATCAAGCGGCTTTCTTCACGGTCCGGATTCCACCCAGCGTACAACGCCATCATGGCAGCCGCATGTAATGCCAGCGCAAGCACGAAGGGAACGAAGTAATAACGCAATTGCGACGTCATATTAGATCCCGCAACTCCGGAGGATCGGTGATAAGCCCAACACTTTCGGCGCCCGCCTTCTGCAGTACGGTCATGACATCCACCACCAGACCATATTCGAGCGTGTGATCCGCCTTTACATAAACCGGCACATTCGGACGGGCACGGATGATTTTACCGGCCTGATCCGCCAGTGAGTAAATAGTCACCCGCGTACCTTCGTCGTCAGCGTTCTGGATGCCTAAATTGACGAAAATGGCGCCGTCAGCCCTTACCGAGATGACGAGCGGATCTTCTTCCTGGTTATCGATTGGCTGCGACGGCGCTTTGGGAAGATCTACGATCACCCCTTGAGTCAACAACGGGGCCGTGGCCATGAAGATGATTAGCAGCACCAACATCACGTCGATGTACGGCACTACGTTGATTTCAGACATGGGTTTTCTGCGTGCCATCTATTGCTCCTCTATCTGACTTCAGCCACGTGAATGAGCCGCTCGGTAAAGAATGCCGGTAAGCTCGTCACTGAAAGCGTTGTAACGCTTCATGAGCACTTCGACCCGCGCAGAAAAACGGTTGTAGCCGATCACGGCCGGTATCGCAGCGAATAATCCCATCGCAGTCGCGATCAAAGCCTCAGAGATACCAGGCGCTACCGTCGCGAGTGTCGCCTGGGTCATGTTAGCGAGGCCGCGAAACGAGTTCATGATGCCCCAAACGGTTCCAAACAAACCCACATACGGACTGGTGGACCCAACTGTCGCGAGAAAGACCAGGTGCGTTTCGAGACTTTCCTCCTCCCTCGTCAGCGCCACGCGCATGGCCCGCTGAGCACCTTGCATGATGGACTCGGTATCGGCGCCGGACTGCTCGGTCAGTCGACTGTATTCTTTGAATCCCGCAACGAATACCTTTTCGATACTAGTGAGATCATCCTGGCCATCGAGCTCCGAATACAACTGGCGTAAATCGATACCCGACCAGAAGTGATCTTCGAACTCATCCATGTCGATTATCGATTGACGCAGGGAGAACCATCGTTGAAAAATCATCACCCAGGATGCCAACGAAGCCAGCACCAGGATAGCCAAGACCGCCAGCACCGGCGGGCTTGCGTTAGCGACAATTTCAAAAATAGAAATCTGTTCCGGCAAAGACGGCTCCTTTAGAAATTTTTATCCGGAGTCCAGATTGAGTTGCTTCGGGGTTACGTCCGACGAGTAACCAGGCAATCCTTCCGGTATCACCAGATCAAAATGCAGATATGCTTTTGCTGTCGCAACTCGACCACGGGGCGTACGCATGAGAAAACCCTGTTGAATGAGGAAGGGCTCCAACACATCTTCAATGGTGTCGCGTTCTTCGCTGATTGCGGCTGCCAGGGAATCGAGCCCAACCGGACCACCCGAAAATTTGTCGATGATGGTTTCCAGAAGGCGCCGATCCATGTTGTCGAACCCTTCACTATCGACATTGAGCATGCGGAGCGCATCATCCGCTATCCGCCAGGTAATGACCCCATCGGCCTTTACCTCAGCGTAGTCGCGCACGCGGCGTAACAGTCGATTAGCGATTCTAGGTGTACCTCGGGAACGACGTGCCACTTCTTCAGCCCCTTCTACTTCTACCTTCAGATTGAGCTTGGCGGCGGATCGATTCACGATCTCGCACAATTCTTCGACCGTGTAGAACTCTAAACGTTGCACGATGCCGAATCTGTCCCGGAGTGGAGAGGTCAACAAGCCAGCGCGCGTGGTAGCGCCCACCAGCGTAAAACGCGGCAAGTCGAGCTTCAATGACCGTGCGGCCGGTCCTTCGCCGATAAGGATGTCTATCTGAAAGTCTTCCAGCGCCGGGTAGAGGATTTCCTCCACAACGGGGCTCAACCGATGAATCTCGTCCACAAACAGAACGTCGCCCGGGTCGAGGTTAGTCAACATCGCGGCAAGGTCTCCGGCGCGCTCTAACACCGGCCCCGAGGTCGACTTGATGGAAACACCCATCTCATTGGCAATGATATGAGCGAGCGTCGTCTTGCCGAGGCCGGGTGGACCGAAGATCAGCGTGTGATCCAGCGGTTCCCCGCGTTTCTTCGCCGCTTCAATGAAAATCTCCATCTGCGTTTTCATCGCGACCTGACCGATGTATTCATCAAGACGTGTCGGACGCAACGCCAGATCAAGCCTGACTTCACCTGTGTCGCTCACCGGATCCGTCAGCCGGTCCCGCTCGATGCTCAAGGCACCACTTCGGCAACCTTGCCGATTCTCTGCAGGGCAGCGCGAAGTAAGTCCTCGGCGTTCCCGCCTTCACTACGCACACTGTTGATGACTCTGGCAGCTTCGCTGGATTTGTACCCAAGTGAGATCAGTGCGCCTTCGGCTTCGAGCGCCGCTCGATTATCACCGCGATCCAGGGTAGCGACTTCGCCCGACACCAGGTCGCCCAACTTGTCCTTGAGCTCGACCAGCAAGCGTTCGGCTGTTTTGCGCCCCACCCCGGGCACTCGCATCAACATCGCAACGTCTTTGTTCGCCACGGATACGGCAAGATCGTGCAAATCGATGCTCGAGATCAGTTTCACGGCAAGTTTCGGACCGACGCCATTGATACGAATGAGCACACGAAACAGATCCCGTTCCTCACGCGTGGCAAATCCGTACAACAACTGTGCATCCTCACGAACCACAAAGTGGGTATACAAGCTCAGTTGCTGATCGCGCGCGGGGAGGCGGGCAAGCGCTGTGCTGGTCAGCTCAACTTCGTAGGCCACACCTCCAGCATCGAGGAGAATGACATTCTCAACTACTTCAACAAGCTGGCCCTTGATCCTTCCGATCATGGTGAGTACTGCGGGCTAATGTAGTGCTCCTCTTGCACAGTCATCTCAGGGTCGAAGTATTAACGTGACAAATCGCAATCGCAAGCGCATCCGCTGCATCCGGTGCCGGTGTACCGGGCAATTTCAGGATGACGCGCACCATATGCTGAATCTGTTCTTTCGTCGCTCGCCCAGTTCCGACGACTGCCTGCTTGACCCGCCGTGCCGCGTATTCATGCACGACCAAGCCATGAGCCACTCCAGCCGCAATAGCCACACCTCGTGCCTGGCCAAGCTTCAAGGCGGAAGCCGGATTCCGAGCGACGAAAACGTCCTCTATCGCAAGCACCTCGGGGGCGTGTTCGCCGATGAGCTCGTCAACGCCTCGGTAGATCACGGCAAGGCGTTCCGGCAGAGAACCTTTGCCTGTTCTGATGCAACCACTATCGATATAACGCAGGCGGCCACGATCGACTTCCAGCAGGCCAAAACCGGTAATACGGGAACCAGGATCAATGCCGATAACACGAACGGTCACTAGTGCTCCAACAACTTAATATTGATGGTTCAGCGTTCACGCTGCGCCCGCGTGGTTTCTCAGCAAGGCGCGGACCGCTACCCGTCCAATACGGTGGCGGGAAAATCTCCATTACTATAGACGTTCTGGACGTCGTCGAGCTCTTCGAGTGCATCGATCAAGCGGATGACCTTCTCGGCAAGCTCTTCGTCGCACAAACTGTAAGTGGAAGGCACCATGGTCACTTGACTGTGGTCGGGTTCCAACGAGCCGGCCTTGAGTGCATCGACAACCCGACCAAGTTGCTCCCACGGGGTCACCACCGTCACGGCGCCATCCTCTTCCGATTCGACATCCTCGGCACCCGCATCGAGCACCACATCCATGATTTTCTCTTCATCAACACCGGGAGCGAAGCTGATAATCCCCTGGCGGTTGAACAGATAAGCTACTGACCCATCGGTACCCAGGTTACCGCCATGTTTGGTGAATGCGTGGCGCACCTCCGCCACCGTGCGATTGCGATTGTCGGTCATGACCTCAACGAGAACGGCTACGCCACCGGAGGCGTACCCTTCGTATACCAGTTCATCAACGTTACCGCCCTCTTCGCCACCAGCCCCCCGGGCAACCGCTCGTTCGACGGTGTCCTTGGGCATGTTTGCCCCAAGCGCGCTGTCATAAGCCGCCCGCAGTCGAGGGTTGTCATCGGGGTCTCCCCCACCAAGGCGCGCAGCTACCGTGATCTCCCGAATGAGCTTGGTATAGAGCTTGCCGCGTTTTTTATCCTGAGCCGCTTTGCGGTGTTTGATGTTGGCCCATTTACTGTGTCCAGCCATACCACCCTCTAGCCTGGATTATTCATGAACAAGCTACTGCGGTCGCCGATCGCAGCAAAACACCGGGCCTCGCAGGCAAGCGTACTCCCGGGTGCGTGTGCTATCGATGAACGCGCCCGTCCCAATG
>SMWK01000043.1 GCA_004356895.1 Gammaproteobacteria bacterium | reverse complement strand
CGTATCGCGTAGTCGACTCCGGAAGCTTCGGTCTTCTGTGCCATACTTGCGCTCAAAAGGATCAGATCGATCCGCAATCCGCGTTTGGGGTTGCGTTCAAAAGCCCGACTACGGTAATCGAACCAACTGAACAAGCGCGAGTTTCCGTTCAAGTGCTGCAGATACGAATCGCTCAGCCCCCACGCCATGAGGGAGTTGAGCCAATCGCGTTCCTCGGGTAAAAAACTGCACTTGCCGGTGCGCAGCCAACGTTTCTTGTTGTCGTCACCGATGCCTATGTCATCGTCGTTTAGTGCCACGTTCATGTCACCGGCCACTATTACGTGGTCGCCGGGATCGCAACGCTCTGTGAGGTAGCGAAGCACATCGGCGTAGAACTGGGCTTTAGCGGGAAACTTTTCCGGATGGTCACGGCTTTCGCCCTGGGGAAAGTACCCATTGATAACGTGAAGGCGCTCATCAGCAATTTCGTAAACCCCGGTGATGAATCGGCGCTGTTGCTCGGCATCTCGCCAGGGAAACCCCAGCTGAACCTTCAAGGGGGCTTGTTTGGCGAATAAAGCAACGCCGTAGTGACCCTTCTGGCCGTAGTAGTGTACGTGTTCATAGCCGAGTGCAGTAATGTCATCCAAGGGAAACTGCTCGTCGGCGACTTTGATCTCCTGTATCGCCAATATATGCGGTTTGAGTTGTTCGCCAATGGCTGCAATCTGATGTAACCGTGCGCGTACCCCGTTGGCGTTGAATGACACGAAGCGCATGGAACCCCCTCTACGAAAGCCGCCATAGTGTGTAAAGTGCGTGGTAATGGCAACCGGCCGGGAAGTGCTGACAAACGAATTCAGATTGAAGTCGCAACTTACTGATAAATAAGAAGTATCATTCATCAGGCGCTTACAACTTATTCCTGTCGGCGTCTTCCACGGTTCAGTAGAATAACGCCGCCAATCTAAGGAGAGACTCGATTCGGAAGCGCACTTTCGATCGATCCCGGGGATTTGGTCAACTTCGCACGGTCGCGCGAGTGGTCGTGTTTACTCACGTGGTTTACCTGCACACGGAGTCGCGGAAACCGGAACTGGCGGCCGCGATATTTTGCTGAAAGCATTTCCAGTCAGGGAGCACGACGCGTGACACCGGAAGCGGTGATCTACCGATACCTGCTTGCTGCGAATACCGAACCGGTAGACGTAAGCGAACTTGTTCAGTTGATCGGCACCGACGCTGACCTGCTCGGTCGTTGGTTGAACCTGATGATGTGCCCGGCGGCACCCGATGTTCTATGCGACGCACTCGGCGAGCTTGATGGAAACACCCTGAAAAAGTTAGCCGAGGCGCAAGCCTGGTCGGTTTTACCTGTTGTCGGAACCGCTCGACTCGGACTCGATCAATGGCAGATTGTGCTTCGCGCCGCTTGCCTTGGTCGAGCGCTTGGCGGATACGTGGGCCTTGCCGAGTTGGAGGCTTTGCGCTGGAAAGTTCTACTCGCCATTTCTGGAGTCAACCTGGAATTCGATCCTGTCGTTGGTGAATTGATTGAATTTCGAGGAGCCCGGGCGGAGCTGTTGGAAGATGCAAGTCCGCTACTCAAAGTATTTTCTGTCGTGGACGCGATGGAGACCAGAGACGAAACAAAGGCTGCTCTACTCGCGAAGCAATTACTCGGTGTGAACGAACAGGCATTTGCAGGAATCTGCGATCAGGCGTACGCAGATTGTCAGGATCTCCTGAAACGATTCGACATTCTCGACGAAGGGGACGTGGACTGGGCTGAGCGGTTCTGGACGCGCCTGCAGGTATCCATGTTGGCGGGACTTTTCTCCGACTGTCGGAATCTCGCCAGCCTGTACGCCGCACATCGTTTTGCATCGCGTAGCCTCTTCAACGTGATCCCAGTGTTACTTCTGCTCGATGATGATGGGCAAGTGCTGCGACCGGCCCACACTCTGGAAGACGCTCTCCTAGAAGATAGTGGGGTACACATTCGACTTGTTTCTACCACCAGCGCCATCGCTCGGTGTGTGCGGGAAAACAGTGTGCAGACGCTCGATGACTCCCCCCAGGCTGCGGTGGCAGATCGCCAGGTGCTGCGTATCCTGAAGGTGACAGACGGGTTATGCGTGCCTTTGCGCAGCAATGGCGAACGAGCGGGTGTGCTCGTATTTCCGGTGGAAGAGGAGGTAAACCACGAATTTGCCATGCGCACTTATGCCTGGGAACTCGCCAAGCGAATTATCGCATGCAGACGCGAACTCGTTGATGACCAGGCATTGCTCAATCGCTATCGACAGCGCGAAGAGAAACGACTGCGGGAGATTGTTCACGAGGCGAACAACCCGTTGAGCATTGTCCACAACTATCTCCACATTCTGGAGTTGCGATTACAGCACGAGCCCAGCGCGACAGAGCAGCTCAACATGATTGGCACAGAGTTGCAGCGTGCGGGTGACATCATCCAGCGTATCAAGGACACTGCAGATCTCGAGGTTGATGACTCGGTGGTGTTTACCGAGTTCGACGTCAACGAGTTAATCCGCAGGATCTTCGAACTGCACCAGGGTTACGCCGAGGATCATCAAGTTACCCTGCATCTGGAGTTATCGCTCGGGATGTTGCCGGTTACATCGGATGAACCACGCCTCAGCCAGGTGTTGAATAATCTCATGCGCAATGCCATCGAGGCCTCGCAAGGACAGAACGTAACAATGTTGAGCACGAGCGGGGTATTTCGCGAGGGGTTCGAAGGTATAGAGATAGCGGTACGCGACACGGGTCCCGGCTTACCCCGGGCCGTACTCGACAATCTGGCCGAGCCGAAGGAATCCAGCAAAGGTGAGGGACACGCCGGTCTCGGTTTGCACATCGTGCACCGGATAGTCGCGGAGCTCAAAGGCAACATCGACGTACGTACGCTGACGGACCAGGGAACCACCTTCACGATTTTCCTCCCCCTCAACTCGCCTCTTTGATCATGTTGCGTCTAATGACTGTGCGTTGAATCTGACTGGTGGCGAGGGTATTGACGGCTTCACCCCGGTCGCGCGGGCGTGCGGCGTTTCACAGATTGCAGCGGCCCTGGCTCTCCATTAGCCTGTGTACCTTCGACTGCTGGAGCTAAGGTTAATCATGAGCGATGCTCGCCAACAATTTGTCTGGAGCGACCCGTTCCTGCTCGAGGAACAGTTGTCTGAAGAGGAGCGCATGATCCGCGACACCACCAGAGATTATGCGCAGGACAAGTTGATGTCCCGCGTGGTGGAAGCGAACCGTAACGAGCACTTCGATCGCGAGATCATGACGGAGATGGGTGCGCTCGGTTTGTTGGGTGCCACCTTGCCTGCAAAGTATGGCTGCGCGGCGGTCAATTACGTCTCCTACGGCTTGATGGCACGAGAAGTGGAAAGGGTTGACTCAGGCTACCGTTCCGCGATGAGCGTGCAGTCGTCTCTGGTGATGCATCCCATACACGCGTACGGCGATGAAGCTCAGAGAGAAAAATTCCTGCCGAAGCTTGCAACCGGTGAGTGGGTGGGTTGTTTTGGTCTCACGGAGCCGGATCACGGTTCCGACCCTGGCAGCATGATCACTCGAGCGGAGTCGAGGGATGGGGGTTACGTGCTCAATGGTACCAAGATGTGGATCACCAACTCGCCCATCGCCGATCTGGCGGTGGTCTGGGCAAAACTCGACGGCGAAATCCGCGGCTTCATCGTTGAACGTGAGTTTGACGGATTCTCCACGCCGAAGATCGAGGGGAAGATGAGTCTACGTGCCTCGGTCACCGGCGAAATTGTTCTCGAGGATGTGTTCGTGCCCGAAGAGAATCTGCTCCCGAAGGGCAAAGGTCTCGGCGGCCCATTCGGGTGTCTGAACAAGGCGCGTTATGGTATCGCCTGGGGTGCGATGGGCGCCGCGGAATTCTGCTGGCATGCCTCACTCACGTATACGCTCGAGCGCAACCAGTTCGGCCGACCGCTTGCCGCCAATCAACTCATCCAGAAAAAGCTCGCCGACATGCAGACCGAAATCACCCTGGGTATTCAGGGTTGCCTGCGCATCGGTCGGTTGATGGATGAAGGGCGCCTCGCTGTCGAGACCGTATCGCTGATGAAGCGTAACAACTGCGGCAAGGCGCTCGACATCGCGCGCATGGCGAGAGACATGCACGGTGGTAATGGAATATCGGATGAGTTTCATGTGATCCGTCATTTGATGAATCTCGAGACGGTGAATACCTATGAAGGCACACATGATATTCATGCGTTGATCCTCGGGCGGGCGCAGACGGGTCTGCAGGCATTTACGGGGTGACTTTGGGTCGCTTGAACGCCGTTGGATCAACATGCACAAGGGAAGCCGGTAATGCACAACATCAGAACCCGTAAGATCCCATTTGAGTTTCCGCAAGATATCGAACCGTACTGGAAACCCGATATGCCCGAGTGGTGCGCGTTGCTCAATGGGATTTCGCTTACCATGCCTTATCTTGAACCGTTTTTGATTCGCTCTATTCGCGACGCGGCACAGCAGATCGAAGAAGTGGAATTGAAAGATGAAATCAGGTCGTTTATCGAACAGGAAGCCCAGCACTTTTCCCAACACCGCAAGTTCAACGAACTGATTAAGTCCAAGGGTTACGCAGTTCTTGCAGAGCTGGAAGAAGAAATGGAGGTTTATTACCAGAAGCTCGATGGCTCGAGTCTGCAAAAACGTATGGCCTATACATCGGGATTTGAAACCATGACGATCGGCTTGACCAGATTTCTGGTGAACCGACGCCGGTGGCTCTTTAAGGATGCGGACCCCAGAGTTGCCTCAATGATGCTCTGGCATATCGTTGAGGAAGCGGAACATAAAAGCGTTGCCATAGACGCGTACCGAGCTGCTTGTCCGGGATATCTCGCTTGGGTGTACGGATTGTTTCATGGTGCCTTCCATGTACTTTTCATGGCAATCCGCGGTGCGGTGATGATGTTGGCTGAAGATGGTCGTTTTAAGCTCGTAAACAAGTTGCGGTTAGCCGGGTTGGTTGTCAGCTTTCTTATGACCTGGGCGCCCGTACTCATCAGAAGTTTGTTACCGGGGCATCATCCAGACCACATTGAAGATCCGTTGTGGGTTCAGCAATGGATCCGCGAATACGATGCCAAAGAAGGTGTTCCGTTGCTCGATACGAGTCACGACGATATCCCGGCGAGCTTTACATGAGCGACATGCAAAAATTACCGATTGGCCACGGAGCCCTGGTCATGTGGGTAGGTTTTGTCGTGGCGTTGCCTGAAGCCAATACGTAGTCTACGCGAACAGCTGGACTAGTTAGTTCTTGTCCAAAATGCTTGTATTTTGGACTGGGACTAGCGCCCGGTGCAGGGATGCACCACTGCGTACGCGGCATTT
>SMWK01000042.1 GCA_004356895.1 Gammaproteobacteria bacterium | reverse complement strand
CGTCGTGGCACACGGTTACGAAACCGATCCTTATACCAACCGCCATCTAGATATTTCGGACAGTACGCTGGTGCTCGATGAGCAGGTCAACGAGGCGCTGGATGATCTGGCGGCATCGTGGGACGAAGGCGAGAACGATTGGCGATTCATTATGGCGCTTTATCGAAAACTCGGTGGATTACACTGGGTAGACAAATTGGAGCGTTGGGCGATCAAGTCCGATGCCGTAGAGAAGTTACCCAATTCCAGAAAGATGTCGATCTATCATGGCCTGCCACTGTATGCCACTCGCGTGGCAGGGCTGTTCGGTTTTGGCCCGACCATCAAGGTGAACGGCGCTTTCATCGGAACGGACAAGATTGGCCACTTCTTTTCCCAGGGACGCAAGTTCTACGGCCGCTATCTGCGTAAAGGTGACGAGTCTCGGGCCGCCAGGCGCTCTATCATCACCGAAAAATACCTTTTCGGGCAACTGATGACCGGCGTGTACTCCAACGCTGATCTCGTCGCCAACTACGAGGGTTATCTTTTCTACCGAAGTCTTTTTCACGATGGCATCGTCGCAGATAAGCCGGCAATTTTTCGCTGGGAAGATGGAAAGCCCGTAAGACAACGAGCTTTCATGTGGTCCGATCACGTTAACGCGTTCTGGGACGAAGCACTGAACGCCAACCACTACGACGCTTGGCTGCTGCCTCACATCCACAAACGACTGATTGCTCTATGCGATCAATACCAGCAAAACCCATCGCTTTATCAGACGGACGATGCGGAAGCACTTTTTGCAAAATACCGTCACGTTGGTGTGGTGGATACCAGTGAACTTCATGCCGGTACTTTTTTTGCGCGCAACTGTTCTGGATAAGTTTGGGACCTCTTTTCAGGCGGCTTCGATCACTGGTTCCCCCAGCTCTCGCGCCCGGCTTAACCGGCTGGACTCGTCCCGCGGGAGAAAAACGCGGTCGCCGACAAGATGATCATGATCAGGGCAAAAATACGGGTGGCGATTTTCATGTCACGTATCAGAGTTCTGGAAATAAATTAAGGCTGGGATCGTGCCCGGATCTCAATCGGAACCTGGGGGTTGCATGCGCGACAAGTCGATTGGAAGATGGTACTCAGTTTGATGCCTTCCAGATGACGAGCGAAAATAGTAAAAGGCATAACGATAGGAATAGCCATGACGTCTTCCAATTTCGAGATTCGGCCGGTAACGTCCGAAGAAATGAACGCTTTTCAGGCACTCGCTAAATATGCCTTTGCAGACAACGCTGCACCCGACGCGCCTGAAGAGCCGGCCCCACTCATTCCCGAGTGGTCGCTCGCCGCGTTCGACGGTAACAAGGTGGTCGCCAGTTCCGGCGGGTACCCTTTCAAAATCCGGTTCAACGGCCAAGCCAGTGCGGCTGATGGGGTTACCGCCGTTTCAACCGATCCGGGCTACCGACGACAGGGCGCGGTGCGCGCATTGATCACCGGCCTAATGCACCGGGCCCGAGACAACGGTGTACCAGTTTCGATCCTTTGGGCTTCCATGGGGGCAATCTATCAACGCTTCGGCTACGGGTTGGCGTCTACGATGATCGACTACGCCATCGAACCGCGGTACGTACAATTTCAGTTCGGCGAACCGGCAGGCGGTTACGTACGACTGCTCGAAAAAGACGATGCACTCCCCCATTGCAAGGCAATTTATCGAACGTATTGCAACGACCGTACGCTGCTACTGCATCGGGCGAGCGTACTGTGGGACATCATGTTTCGCCGCAGCCAGGATCAGAACGTCAATGCCGCCGTGTATTTTGATACCCATGACGTTCCGAAAGCCTACACGCTATATCAGGCGAAATGGGGAGACAACAGCGTCGGCTCTGACGACGGTCAGATTATCGGCGTTAGTGACATCGCCTGGTGTGATATCGACGGATACAGAGGCATCTGGGAGTATCTGGCCAGCCACGATCTCGCGAGCAAAATTCATTGGTGGCGAGCGCCGGAAGACGATCCAGCACCAAACATGCTCCTGGAACCACGGAGGTTGCACCGTCGCACGGGCGATGCGATCTGGCTCCGTGTCAATGATGTAGAGATGGCGCTAGCCGCGCGTGGTTACGACCTGCCAGGCGAAGCCATAGTTCGCATTGCGGAAGACAAAATATGCCCGTGGAATGTGGGCACTTTCAGGATGACAACCACGGGGGAAGCAACCGATGTCGAGCGGATCTCCGACGGCGGTGCACGCGTCGATTTCGACATCAGCATCAACGGGTTTGCCTCACTACTGATCGGGCACACATCCCTGAGCCAGCTTCACCGCATCGGCCGAGCAAATGTCGCTGACGAGGCACATCTACCCGTATTCGACGCCCTGTTTTCGACTCGCTACAGGCCGCTGTGTTCAAACATGTTCTAAAGCGTTTGAAAGGGGACGTCGACGACCGACAGGTTGGGATATCGATCCAGCAGCACTTCGCTTCGACATCTGCAAAGATGATCACACCGTAGAGTTCGCAAACAGGTGATGGAACCTACTCGTCAGCCACCTGAGCAAAGCAAAATTCACTTCTGCAGGCCGCTCCTGAGCCATCCAATGACCTGATTTGACCACCACCTCATCAAGCGCCTTGCAACGCTCGCGCATGGGTTCTGCCAGCCGGGAAGTGATGGACTCACACACATAGTCGTATTGTGCGGCAAGGAAGAGTACTGGCATATCCAGATAACCTTCGTTTACAGACTTGTTTGCATACGTAATATTTGCGGCGTGGTTCATATAGTATGAATCGGGCCCAAAAAAACCATTACGCTCCAGAGCTTCGGCGTATATGCGCAGATCCGCCTCGGTCACGACATCTTCATCCCTGGGTATGTCAGGAGCCACCTGCGCACCCCCGAACCAACCACCGCGTTTGCGTGTCAAAGCGGTGCCCGCTGGTTTTCCAAAACCATCCGGATCGCCTTTGCGGAATAACAACTTGACGATGTTATAGGGATTGCTGTCAAAGGTGCGCGTCGCCTTCTCGAAATTCTCCTGATAGAAAAGCTGGTAATCCCACTGCCCCGCAGGGAACTCATCCTCTGGGTAAATGTCACGGTTCACGAGGGCAATGCAGGCATCCAGCCCTCGTTCGAGGGTGGCGAAAGGAACACATAAATTAGCTACCCCATGACAGCGATTGGGGTGGTGGCTGGCAATGTTCCATACCACAGGGCTTCCCCAGTCATGCCCGACCCAGATGCTCCTTTCGTGTCCGAAGGCATCCAACAAACCGATCATATCTGCCACGACGTGCTCTTGTGCATAGTCTTCGTGGTGTTCGTACAACGAAGAGTGTCCGTAACCTCTGAGATCTGGCGCTATCGCATGAAAACCCAAGCCAGCCAATACGGGCAGTTGATGACGCCAGCTGATCGAAAGCTCGGGCCAGCCGTGGACAAAGATGATCAGCGGACCATTTTCCGGGCCTGCCGTCAGATAGTGGGTAACATGTCCATTCGTGGTAACCATTTGTTCGGAAATTTCTGTGGTGTGTATTGCCATCGCTGATCTGACTTGTCTGATTGGATGCCACCATGCCGAATTCGATTTCCAGGCACAAGGCGTTAACTAGATGACGAACTTGGACCGGATCGATACCATAGCAGCGTGTTGAAATACATGCTGTTAACTTCTGGCTAAGGATAGCCAAGCGCTAAATCAAGCGCGTGCGCCACTTGCGGAGAACCAATGCTGAGCACCACGCAAATCGATCAGTATCATCAGGACGGTTATGTGGTGCCCGACTACCGTCTGCCGAGTGAAACTATCGACGCCATCAAGATAGACCATGCCCGTCTGATTGAACGGTATCCACAATTTTCCGATTACTGTGGTGCGCTGCTGCTGCATGATTTCCGATTTCTAAACTATGCCAGAAATCCTGACATCCTGGATATGGTGGAACAGTTGATCGGCCCTGACATTGCGCTCTGGAACTCGAGCCTGTTCGCGAAACCCGCACTTACCGGCACACGCACCCCCTGGCACCAGGATGGCGAATACTGGCCTATTCGACCACTCGCCACCTGTTCTGTATGGATCGCCCTCGACGACGCCACGCGAGAGAATGGATGTCTGCGCTTTATTCCCGGCACACATAAACGCAGGAAGCTCTCCAAACATCATCACAATGACGCAAAGGACATCGCACTGCCGCTTGAACTCGACCCAGAACAGGTCGACGATTCGCGTGCGGTTGATTTGGTGTTGGAGTCGGGCCAGATCTCGTTACACGACGTGTATCTCATGCACGGATCGGAAGCGAACACTTCCGACAACCCGCGCCGCGGCATGACGCTTCGTTATATGCCTACCACGTCCGTTTACCGACGTGACCTCAATAAAAGTCCAGTGGATGACAAGCGCACGCTATTTCTCATGCGCGGAGAAGATGTCTCAGGACAGAACGATTTTCGTGTGCGCTAATTCCCAGTGACGCTGGCCGTTAGCCCGCATCTGTTTTTGCAGGGACAACTCGGACTATCTTCGACCCGGTTGCGTGTTCCAATAACAGATAGATAATTCCGCCCGGCCCGACTTCCACGTCGCGTATGCGTGCAAGATTTTCAATCAAGGGTTCTTTGCGTACGAACTTGTTGTCGCTGATCTCCACACGAAAAAGATCTGATGCTTTCAATGTGGCGACAATGAGGTCGTCACGCCATTCAGGAAACGCCTCTCCATCATAGAAAACCAGGCTCGACACGCCTGGTGACGGTGTCAGGTCGACCACTGGTTGTTCGATGTCCTTAAGCTCCAGTTCGAGATCGGCGCGACCGTATTTGACTTCGGAACCGTCGTAATTCTGACCCTTGGAAAATGCTGGCCAGCCGTAATTCCTGCCGGGCAGGAGGAGGTTGATCTCATCACCACCCCGCGGGCCGTGTTCGGTACCCCAGAGTTGTCGGGTTTTTGCGTTGAACTCGAGACCCTGGGGGCTGCGGTGGCCATAACTCCAGATCGTGGCCATCGCACCGGGATCGTCTACAAATGGATTGTCATCGGGGATGCGCCCGTCGTCATGGATGCGGTGTATCTTGCCGTGTGGTGAGCCAAGGTTCTGGTTTCCGTCCATGGTCTTGAAGCCGACGCTAATGAATACGAACCCTTCTGGATCCATCGCTGTACGACCACCCGTCGCGATATCGGTCATACTGGTGTAGCTATCGATGGGCGCCTTCCAGATCGATTCTTCATCAACCCAGTGACCGTTCCGAATCCGACCACGCACAAGCGCGTTCATTGACACCGGTCGCTTTGTTTCGCGGCTGATCGCATTGCAGTCTTCGCAACGCTCCGAGTAGTGCAGATAAATCCATCCGTTCTTCTCATAATCGGGATGGAGGGTCACGTCGAGCAACCAACCTAAGCCGCCGAGAGAACCACTTGGCCCGGCTTGATAAATCCTGGGAGTACCCTTGATGTAATCCGACTGCTCGCCATCGACAGAAATAATGCTCAGTCCTTGCGACTTTTCGGTGAGAAGCAATCTACCGTCGGGAAGTGGGGCGATGGAAAAAGACATATCCAGTCCATCGATGAGGACCTCCAGGCGAAGGGCGTGATGCTCGGTCTGGATGATCGATGTGGGTATCTCAATGTCACGGTTCAGGCCAATGTCCGTGATTAGCATCCCTTCTCGATTTTCCTTGATCCACAGCGCGAGGCTTTGAATTTCGATGCCGGTGAACGTCTCCGACCAGGCGGGCATGCCTTTGTCGGCGTAACCGTCGCGTATGCTCCGAGTAATCTCAATCATGCTGTCGCCATGAATGAGTTCCGTACCGATCAAGGGTGTGCCTTGGACTGCGCCCGCAAAGTTTATGCCGTGGCAAACGGCGCAGTTCTCCTGATACAGATCACCAAAGCGGGCGAAGAGCGCCTGCAGTCCCCGGGGTTGGTCTTCCTCTTCGTCTTGTGGCGCTTGTTGAGGCAATGCGGTCACGCTGTTGAAGACAAGCAGTAGCAGTAGAAATCGTTTCATGAGCCTCCCCTGGCCTTGCCTCAACCATACGGTGATTTACCAGGACAATAAAGGACGAGGGGCGTATCGGTTCGGGGAAGTGTATCCAACTGGATCAGATCGATTTTGACTTTGTCCTTTGCTGTAGCTGTCATTCAGCCTGGACCTGGGAAGCATCGCAACGTGCCTCTTGCGGACGCTTACCCCATATCCGAATACGGCCTATGACTGAATGCGGATACGCAGCGCGACCAGAGCCATAACGATCAGGTAGCGGGAAGATGAGGTGAGCATCGGCGAGGCATACTTCGTCGCGAGACTAGCCAGACCCAGACTGGCAAACCCCATCGCCTACTATCAGCTGGTAGATCGGGCGCGAGAGTGGCCGATCGACGCGGCTAATTTGCTGAGGTTCTTCATGTACTTGGTAATCGGGTTTGGCTCGTGG
>SMWK01000041.1 GCA_004356895.1 Gammaproteobacteria bacterium | reverse complement strand
GCGTACGATCTCTCCTTGCTGGAGCTAAAGAGAAGAGTCAACAAACAGGCCAAGAAAAGACCGGTACTAAATAGCGCTGCTCTTGAGGTCAAGGATATCTCCCTCGAGCGAAAGCTTGCTCTGTTTGGTTGTGGGGCGCATGGATTGTTCAACATCGGCCCTCACAATAGCCTCGTTGGCCTACATGTTGACGATGTCGGTGTGGTGGGCGAAGCAGACGTTGTCGTTGAACTTGATAATCCAATTTTCTATGAACGCGTGAACCTGCAAGCGCCGTTTGTTCCCGCAGAAATCAAGGGCAGTGTGCGTGCGAGTGCGGGCACGGACGCCGGGCTTGATTTGGCGGTAGCTGTAAACGGAACGATTCAGGCGGTGACGCGGACTTACTTGTTAAAACCCGGTTTGTGGGGGTGGGGCGCACTTGTACGCGAGGCATCTTTCCGACCAGGCAGGAACGATATCGAGATCTTCGTCGTATCCATGACCCAAGGAGCGCCAAGGCTGGCGCGGACCAAGAACCAATCGACTGTCACTTATTCTCTCTCTACATCGAGTAACCAGCGTGGAGAAGCCCTCATATCGTCCGACGGCACATCCATGCCAGTGATTTCAAATGCTCTGGGATGGCTGGATGTTGCGGTTATCACAAACGAAGCCGTGAGGTTTACTGGCTGGGCTGCCGATACAGAGAATTCCGAGCTCCCAGAAGCCATCGCAATCTTTGTAAACGGAGAATTCTTTTATTCAGGTCGGACAAGAGTGAAACGTCCTGATGTGGTCGAGACATACGGGAATGCGGCTTTGCTTTTGTCGGGATTCGACTATGGGTTCCCCTTATGGTTGTTTGGGGACGACCTTGCCGACGCCGAGATACGTGTTTTTGCTATGTTCAAAAACAGCATCGCAAGTGAACTGCATTATTACAAAGGATATGAGTGGGGTAAGAACCCCTAAGCGTCTACTAGACAACGTTGTCTTTGCGGGGATGTAGCGCAATTCAACTAGAACCGGCGTGCCAGCCCTTGAGTATCGAGGAGGGGTGAGACTTGCGAATAGGAGTCGATTGCAGACCACTGGCCCATCCCAAGAACGGAATTGGCCGCTATACGACTCAATTACTTAAACGGTTGACCCAATACTCTGATCACCAATGGTTTCTCTACGGTGGCAAGACCTCAGATAATCCCTGGCTCGATTTCGACAACGTCTATCGCCGTTCAAATGACTCTTTCTACCGCGGGCTAAACCTTCTGCGCGAACAGATCATGTTCCAGAACTGGGCTCGCAAGGACCGACTCGATGTGTTCTGGTCTCCACGCCATCACCTTCCCCTGTTGCTCAGATCGATTCCCTGTGTACTCACGATACATGACTGTGTCTGGCGCCAGCATCCCGGTACGATGCAGCTACGTGGACTCATCGCCGAACGACTGTTAACACCTGCATCGCTGCAACTAGCAACCAGGATCATCGCGGTATCACAGGCTACCGCTGCCGATCTTGTCTCGCTCTATCCAAATCTTCAGCCCAAGATAGATGTGATTTACGAGGCGAACTCGCTTCACCCGATCGAGTCGAGTTCAGCGATGCGAACACCTTATATGCTCTTCGTGGGAACCCTTGAACCCCGCAAGAATCTACAACGTTGCCTTGAGGCGCTGGCAAAACTAAAAACGCTGGGTTCAGAGTTACCTCGTCTCATTGTCACCGGTGGCCGAGGCTGGAAGATGGAACCTCTCCATCTGTCCGTGACCGCTCTGGGTCTCGAACAACAGGTGGAGTACGTGGGCTCCGCTGACGACACAGAACTGTCGGCGCTGTACGCTGGATGTGATTTTCTCGTGTTTCCTTCCTTGTACGAAGGTTTCGGTCTTCCGATTGTCGAAGCGTTTTCCTTCGGGAAACCCGTCATTACGAGCAACGTCTCTGCAATGCCGGAAGTCGCCGGAGACGCTTCACTCCTTGTCGACCCGAACTCAGTAGATGAAATAGCGAACGCGATGAAGCGCCTGATTACAGACCGTGCGTTGTATGACACGCTCGCTTTGAAAACCAAGCCGCAAGCCGCTAAGTTCTCGTGGGACAGGGCGGCAGAACAAACCTTGGCGGTTATCGAGCAGGTTGGCTCCAGCGGAAACCGAGGCTGATCGCCACAGGCAACCAGAACAGGAGCCAGGTGGAGCCGACCTTGTCGATCAACTCATGACCGTCTAAAAGATAGGCGGGTAAGGCAATCCCCAGAACTCCCAGCGCGAGCTTGGCGTCAGAACTGTCGTAGTGCCGCAGGAGCACTCGTAGCGTACCGATCACCACAACGGCGAAGAGCGTCAGTCCCACCAGACCACCTTGAAAAAGAACCGATAGATACATGCTGTGTGGATGAATGAATGTGTTACCGCCAGCCCTGACATCGTTGTCTGTGAGTATTCCCAGACCGAATATCGGCCCCTGCTGAATCACTTCGCTGACGACAGAAGACCAGATAATCGACCGGAAACTGTCGCCCCTCGGCAGCAAAACCTCGCGGCTGACATCGTTGGCAAGCAAACCGGCAAGCAGTACGCCAAACACCACTCCCATCGCTGCAATACCAGCAAGAAAGCGCTGTCTGTCGCGAGTGGCGTGAGCCAACATGAAAACACCCACGCCGATGAGAACGCTCACCCAGGCGTTGCGGGAATCCGAAAGCAGCACTGCACAAGTGATGAGAATTCCGCTGATCACGGCAAAACTCTTCCAACGTAACGATTGCTCCCGGACTAACGTATCGAGCACAAAGATCAGCACCACACCGTAGACCAACGCCGCAATAACATGCGTGTCGAGCTGCCCCAGTCCATTCAGCCTGCCGTCAGCGGGATCACTTACCACAAAAACGATGATGGCGGCCAGGGTCGCAATGCTCCCAACCACCGCCATGGCGCGTCCTAACCAACGTTGTAATTGGCCACGCAATTGGCACTCGGCAAATGCCACAACGAAGAAAAACACCAGGAATGCGCGGGAGAATATCGAGAACGCTTCTCTGCCAACAAACGGGTTTGACCAGAAGCTCGTGAGTGCAAGGTAGAGTAACAACACGACCGTGCCCCACATCAAGCGTACGGAAAATACGTCGTTCCATTGGTTGATGGTTACCAGCATGGCGATAGCCAACAGGTACGTGGCGTAACTCGCCCCGCTCTGAGTTCTGAGCAACAGAACTGAAACAAAACAGAGCACGATGAGCAAGGCGTTGATCTGCATGCGGTCTCTGAAGAACGCGGCGATAGTGTGCAAACGTTCAGTCCTCGCTGTTGAACGCCAATCCTCAAAATGGTGGGCCCACCAGGACTCGAACCTGGGACAAATGGATTATGAGTCCACTACTCTAACCAACTGAGTTATAGGCCCGAGGGCGGCGATATTATAACGTTCTTCCAGGAAAAGTAGCGCGCTGCCCGCGACCCAGGAAAAAAAACGGCCTTCCAATAAGTGAAGGCCGTTTTTTACTACGTCACGCGGAATTATGGAGTTCTAGTTCCCCCGCCACCCTCCATCCATTCATCCAGAAAACTTCTCAGGTGCTCCGAACGGCTCGGATGGCGCAGCTTACGAAGCGCCTTCGCTTCGATCTGGCGAATGCGTTCCCGCGTCACATCGAACTGCTTACCCACCTCTTCCAACGTGTGGTCGGTATTCATATCGATGCCGAAGCGCATCCTGAGCACTTTGGCCTCCCGAGCGGTCAACCCACCGAGCACTTCTCTCGTTGCTTCTTTCAGGCCTTCGCCGGTGGCAAGTTCCACGGGTGAACCTATGGTGCTGTCCTCGATGAAATCACCCAGATGTGAATCTTCATCGTCGCCGATAGGTGTCTCCATGGAGATCGGCTCCTTGGCGATCTTCAACACTCTGCGCACCTTGTCCTCGGGCATATCCATGCGATCGCCGAGTTCTTCCGGGGTGGGTTCGCGACCCATCTCCTGGAGCATGTGCCTCGAGACCCGGTTGAGCTTGTTGATGGTTTCGATCATATGCACGGGAATGCGGATCGTGCGGGCCTGGTCGGCAATCGACCGGGTGATGGCCTGCCGAATCCACCAGGTAGCGTAGGTAGAGAACTTATACCCCCGGCGATACTCGAACTTGTCCACCGCCTTCATCAGGCCGATGTTGCCTTCCTGAATCAGATCCAGGAACTGCAGGCCGCGATTGGTGTACTTCTTGGCGATGGAAATAACCAGGCGGAGGTTCGCCTCCACCATGTCTTTCTTCGCGCGCCGCGCCTTGGCTTCGCCGAGCGACATACGCCGGTTGAGGTCCTTGATCTCAGTGACGGTGAGTCCGGTTTCGTTGGTGAGCGCCTTGAGCTTCTTCTGCGCCCGAATGATGTCATCCTTCTCTGCTTCCAGGGCACTGGAGAAGTCTTTCTTCGCCTTGATGAGTTTGTTTACCCACACAATGCTGGTCTCGCTACCCATGTACTCCTTGCGAAACACGTTTCGCGGTACCCGCGCGTTGCGAACGCACGCGCCCATGATGACGCGTTCCTGGCGGCGCAGGCGAAACAGCCCTTCGCGGGCCATATCGGTGATTTCATCAAAGTGACGCGGCACAAGCTTGAAAGGCGAGAAAGCTTTACCCAGCTTTTCCATCTGTACCTTGGCTTCCTTGTCGTTGCGACCTTTGGCGGCGATGATTTTCTGGGTCTTGTTATACTGCCTTTTCAGTGCGGTGAACCGGCGTTTGGCTTCCACCGGATCGGGCCCCTTGTCCTCCTCCTCGTCGTCATCGTCTTTTTTTGCAGCCTGGACACCGGGCTGAACCTGCGGTGCCGCAGGAACTACATCGGTGGGATCCAGATAGCCGATAAGCATATCGCTCAAGCGGCCTTCCTTATTAGCCTCTGCATAGGTTTCCAGGAGATATTCAACCGGACCAGGGTAGTGCGACAGCGCCGATAACACATCGCGGATACCTTCCTCGATGCGCTTGGCAATGGCGATTTCCCCTTCCCGGGTGAGAAGCTCCACAGTACCCATTTCGCGCATGTACATGCGCACGGGATCGGTCGTGCGACCTACCTCGGTTTCCACGGCCGCAAGCGCGGCCGCGGCTTCTTCGGCCGCGGTCTCATCAGCAGTGTTTTCCTGAGAGGTCAACAGCTCATCGGCATCCGGCGCATGTTCGTACACCGTGATTCCCATATCGTTGATCATGCGGATGATGTCTTCGATCTGATCCGGATCGGAGATATCGTCAGGGAGATGGTCATTGACCTCGGCATAGGTGATATACCCTTGCTCTTTTCCCTTCGCAATAAGATCCTTTAAGCGAGATTGCTGCTGTTCAGAAGTTTGTGTACTCATGGCACCTCAATTATGGACTGTAGTTGTCGGCCCCCACCCCACCCCTTCTTTCTATCAGCGGATAGAATAAAGAACGGGCAGAGCCACCTGGCTCCAGGCAAACGGCGCAGTATACCCGCCTAGATGCGGACGTACCAAGCAATTTGCAAGCGATATGTGGGTCTTAATTCGCCGTTAATCCAGGCGCCAACTCAAGTTTAGACCCCGAACATTAAGCCTAGTTGCCCTGATCATCATTGTCGGCCAGATCTTCGTGGCTTTGCTGTTTCAGCGCCCAGAAGCGCTTGAGCTTCTCCGTTGAGGGTTCTTCCTTTATCTCCGCGAGCAAACGCCGCCGTAGAGCACTGTTGGCACCGGCTATATAACGTGCCACACCCTCCACAAACTCAGCCTGCATCGCACCTTCCGCTAAATCTACTCGTCGCTCGAAAAGCCCAACCAGTTCCCCATGAGCGGTATCTCCCGACCAACGGCCGAGCAACAGTGCAGTATCTGCTTCGGGATTTTCATCAATATATTTGACAATATCCAGAAATAGATCGCCCTCGTCTTGTGCGATCAACTCGCAGCGCTTATCGACAGACAATGTCTGGTACAACTCGGGTTTTTTGAGAAGATAAGTTAGTAAGCGTTTACTTAGCGGGGAGAGCCGAGATGAGTTGACATTATGTGACCGCGATGGGGGCGGGGAGCTACTTTTATCGCGTTGCGGAACAAATCCAGTCAACGATTGCAGCCGGTTCAGCATCAGGTCCTTGAGAATACCTCGTGGTACGCGATCGATGTGGGGCATGGCTAAACTCGCCAGCCGCGCTTGATCGTCCAGATTCTGCATCATCAAGCCGTCACCCAACTGTTCAAACAGATACTCGATCGCCGGCAATGCCGCGTCGAGGAGGTCGATGAAACCCTGCCGGCCTCGGGCGCGTACCAACGTATCCGGGTCTTCTCCGTCCGGTAGAAAAACAAACTTGAGCTGTCTTCCCTCCGTCAAGGAAGCCAGCGCGTTTTCCAGCGCCCGCCACGCGGCCTTGCGACCCGCACTATCACCGTCGAAGCAGCACACGACTTCTTGTGTGTAGCGAAACAGCTTGTGAAAGTGCTCTTCAGTGGACGCGGTGCCGAGGGTTGCCACCGCATTCGCTATGCCCGCCTGTGCCAACGCCGCGACATCCATATATCCTTCAACCACCACCAGCTTATCGATGTGACGCAGCGCCTTGCGCACCTCAAAGAGCCCATACAGTTCACGACCCTTATGAAAAACTGGCGTTTCCGGGGAATTGAGGTACTTCGGCCCGCTGCCACCATCGAATATGCGACCACCAAATCCGATGACCCGGCCTCGAGTGTCCTTAATCGGAAAGATGATGCGCTCACGAAACCGATCGTATACCCGACCCTTGTCGTTGCTGGTGAGCAGACCTGCCTCCAGCAGCAGCTTTTCACTGACATCCGGGATCGCTTGCGCTATTGAATCCCAACCTTCCGGGGCATAACCGATCCCAAAATCCCGGGCGACCTCGCCAGTCAGACCCCGGTTTTTGAGATAATTCACCGCCTCGGGTGAGGTTTTTAGCGATTCGCGAAAGTATTGCGCCGCTCGGGATAGAATCTCGTAAAGGTTTGAGTTGTCTCGAACTCGACTGGCACCCGCTTCCCGGGGTACCTCGAGCCCAATGAGTCCCGCCAAGTTCTCCACAGCCTCAACGAACTCCAAATGGTCGTGTTCCATCAAAAACGTCAGCGCCGTACCGCTCACGCCGCATCCGAAGCAGTGGTAAAACTGCTTATCCGGGCTTACCGAGAAGGACGGAGTTTTTTTGTCGTCATGGAACGGGCAGAGCGCCTGGTAATTCTTGCCTGTTTTCTTCAGCGTCAGCCGTACATCGATGATATCCACGATGTCCACCCGCGCGAGCAGATCGTTGATAAAAGATTGCGGGATGCGGCCCATAACCTCAGAGAGATTACCACCACTTCGAAATGCTGGCTAAGACCCCAGGGTTATCCGACGGTCATCGCCCATATTTGTCCTCGAAGCGAACGATGTCGTCTTCACCGAGGTATGCACCCACCTGGACCTCGATGAGTTCCAGGGTGAGCTTGCCGGGGTTACTCAATCGATGCCGGGTCGCGAGGGGAATATAAGTGCTTTCATTCTCACCGAGCGTAAAGGTCTCTTCACCGCGCGTGACCTCGGCTGTGCCGCGCACCACCACCCAGTGTTCCGCGCGGTGATGGTGCATTTGCAGCGAAAGCGATGCGCCGGGTTTTACTTTGATGCGCTTGACTTGATAACGCTCGCCTAGTCCGACGGATTCGTAGCTACCCCAGGGGCGGAAAACTTCCCTATGCGTGCGGTGCTCTTCGCGACCGCACTTTTTCAGCTGCTCCACCAGAACTTTTACGTCCTGCACACGACTCTTATCAGCCACCAGCACCGCGTCCGCCGTTTCCACCACCACCAGATTATTAATGCCTATGGTCCCGACCAGACGGTTTTTGGCGAGCACATAGGAATTTTTGGTCTCCACCGCTACGACATCCCCCGTCATGTGATTGCCGTCATCGTCTAACGAAGACAATTCCCACAGGGAAGTCCAACTGCCGATGTCGCTCCAATCGAAATTCGTGCGCACGACGATGGCACGGTCTGTTTTCTCCATGACAGCGTAGTCGATGGAGTCGGACGGGCTTTCGAGAAACTCCGCTCCCGGGCGAAAGAAGTCGAGGTCCGTAGTACCCGATGCAAACGCCGCCGTCACCTTAGCGTGCATCTCCGGGCAGAATTTCGCTAACTCATCCAGATAACAGCGGGCGTCCAGCACAAACATGCCACTGTTCCAGAGATAATCACCGGAAGCGTGGTAGCTGCGCGCCGTAGCGAGATCCGGCTTCTCGACAAACGAGCGCACAGGTGTCGCCTCATTTTCCACAGCACCGTTCGTCTCGATGTAGCCGTATCCCGTTTCGGGACGGGTGGGTGTTATACCGAAGGTGACGAGGCCGCCTTCGCTCGCAGCTTTCGCAGCAACCTTAACTGCCTCGCAAAACACATCCGCATCGCCAATCAGGTGATCGGACGGGAGCACAAGCAGCAGAGGTTGTTGCGCCATGGTACAGGCCGCCAACGCCGCCAACGCGATTGCTGGGGCGGTGTTGCGACCTTCCGGCTCCAGAATGATCCTGGACCACGGCTGGTTCAACGCACGGCACTGCTCCGCGACTAAGAAGCGGTGCTCCTCGTTGCAAACTATGATCGGGTCTTGAGAAGTTGTTCTCGCAGCGCGCAGCAAAGTGTTCTGCAGGAGTGAGTGCTCGTCGAAAAGCGCATGAAATTGTTTGGGAAACAACTCCCTCGACAGTGGCCATAAACGGCTGCCGTTGCCACCAGCAAGAATTACGGGAATCACGGGCTCCATACGAAACATTCAAACCTACGATTGCGGGGTAACAAGATAGCAGAAAAATTTTGTCGCTTTATTACGCTGTTGTAAGACTATCCGGCGAGTAGCGCCTTCACTTTGGCGCTGGCCGCACCCATGTCCGCCCGACCTTGCACTGCACTGGCCAACGCCCCCATGACCTTACCCATGTCTTTCATGGACTCAGCCCCCGCGGCGGCGATGGTTTGGGTGATCAGCGCATCCAATTCCTCTTCCGATAGCGGTTCTGGCATGAACGCTCTGATCAGGTCGATCTCGAACTGCTCCTGATCTGCCAGATCGAAGCGATGAGCATCGCGAAACTGAGTCAGCGAATCGTTACGCTGCTTGAGCATGCGATTGAGGATCGACAGTACATCCTCATCTTGCAACTCGCGACGTTCGTCAACTTCCACGCGCTTGAATTCGGCATTCACCAGCCGCAGTGCGGCCACCCGCTTTTTATCACGGGCTTTCATCGCAACCTTGGTGGCTTCAGTAATCTGAATTTGGAGATCGGACATGAGTCCGGGCGGCGTTAGTAGTTTTTTTCGAAGCGGCGTGCTTCTCGCTGCAACTTCTTCAGATGCCGCTTGACCGCTGCTGCTGCTTTGCGCTTGCGAACCGAGGTGGGTTTTTCGTAAAACTCCCGGCGGCGTACTTCCGACAATACACCGGCTTTTTCACAAGACCGCTTGAAGCGGCGCAGAGCAACATCGAACGGCTCGTTTTCTTTGACCTTTACACTCGGCATAGGTAGTCGTTGCACCTTGGGTACGTTAAAAGGGCGGCGATTTTAATGGCATTTGCCCTCTTTTGCTAGCAAAAGACCAGCTCAAAAAACGCTACCATGCATGGATGCTAACTCTGGGCATTGAAACCTCTTGCGATGAGACGGGAGTGGCGCTCTACCACGCCACCGACGGACTGCTGGCGGATGTTCTTTTCAGTCAGGTCGATATCCATGCGAAATACGGTGGTGTTGTTCCGGAACTCGCTTCGCGGGACCACATTCGCAAACTCGTTCCTCTGTGCCGTGACGTGCTGACTCAGGCAGGCAAAAGCCTGGCAGATCTCGATGGCGTCGCTTATACCGCAGGGCCTGGGTTACTGGGTGCGTTGCTAGTGGGTGCCAGCTTCGCCAGAAGCTTGGCCTGGGGCCTCGACATTCCTGCGGTAGGCGTTCACCACATGGAAGCACACCTGCTGGCACCACTAATGGAAAAAGACAGTGGCACCGTGGGACCACCACTGCCGTTCATCGCGTTGTTGGTTTCGGGTGGACATACGCAGCTAGTCGAGGTTAATGGCATCGGCGATTATCGGCTGCTCGGCGAATCCCTCGATGACGCCGCCGGGGAGGCGTTCGATAAAGCCGCCAAGATGCTGGATCTTGGCTATCCAGGGGGACCGCTTCTCGCCCGCTGTGCCGAGAACGGAGATCCCACCCGATTCCGTTTTCCACGCCCGATGACAGACCGCCCTGGCTTGGATTTCAGTTTCAGTGGCCTTAAAACTTTCACCCTCAACACCGTACGAGATCTGAGTCCGCTCACCGACAAGGATCGGGCGGACATTGCCCGAGCTTTCGAGGATGCGGTGATTGATACGCTAGCGATCAAATGCCTTCGTGCCGTTAAAGAAACGGGCGTGCCACATCTCGTGCTTGCCGGTGGTGTCAGCGCCAACCGCCGCTTGCGGGAAAGGCTATCGGCCGAACTACCCGGTACAACCTATTATGCAAAACCCGAACTCTGTACCGACAACGGAGCGATGATCGCGTACGCCGGTTGCCTGCGGCTGCAAGCCGGGCATCGTGAGCCTCTCGCCATCGTCGTCCGGGCCCGGTGGCCAATAACCGAATTATCGCCGCCGTGAGTATGCTGAATAGAGATACGATTTTTATCCGCAACCTGGTCATACAGACCATCATCGGTATCCATCCTGCGGAGCGAACCACTCCACAAACCGTGCTCGTTTCGCTGGAACTCGAAACCGCAACCACAACCGCTGCGGCCTGCGACGACATCGTCAATGCGTTGGACTACGAACGACTGGCACAGCGCGTCAGAGAATTCGTGTCCCAGGCAGAGTTTCAGCTGATAGAAACGCTGGCCGAGCGCCTTGCTGCACTGGTGCTGGAAGATTTAAACGTGATGTTAGTATCGGTCGAGGTACAGAAACCCGCCGCGATCCCCGACGCGGAAACCGTCGGCGTGCGCATTCAGCGAGCACGTGATCATTAACACGCATCGAGCAGAGTGGACCAACCTCATCTCGGGGTTCACTATCGCGATGCTTGTGGGCACGAGTGGGTGCGGGGTCGCATATGAAACACAAGCCGCTGACCTCGCAGGTGCCCCGCGTGATGCCCGCACTTTTGATGACCGAACGGACGACCAACCTATCGTTTCCGAAAATACCCTAAACGGCCTGGAAAGCCTCACAACCCAGGCGCTTAAACGGCGTCTGGCCGCCGGTGAGTTGACTGCCGTCGACGTCACCCGGTTTTTTCTCGAACGGATCGCCAAGACGAATACCGCGGGGCCGCGTCTCAACGCCATTATCGAAACCAATCCCGATGCCATCGCCATTGCGCAGGACCTCGACCGAAAATTTGCCGAGTCGGGTCCTACCGGCCCGCTGCACGGCATACCCGTGGTTCTCAAGGACAATATCGATACCGGCGATGCCATGCAAACAAGGGCGGGGTCTCTCGCACTCGCCGGCCATCACGCCAAGGACGATGCATTTCTGACAGCCCGGTTACGTGCCGCCGGGGCTGTGATTTTAGCCAAAGCGAACCTGAGTGAGTGGGCCAACTTTCGCTCGAACGACTCTTCGAGCGGTTGGAGCAGCGTCGGCGGGCAAACCAGGAATCCTCATGTCCTCGATCGTAATGCGTGTGGATCGTCCAGTGGCTCTGCCGTGGCAGTGGCGGCAGGGCTGACCCCCTTAGCGGTTGGCACCGAAACCGACGGCTCGATAGTCTGCCCCGCCGGGATTAACGGTATCGTTGGCATCAAACCCACCGTTGGTATTGTGAGTCGTAAAGGCATCATCCCCATTTCCCATACTCAGGATACCGCCGGACCCATGGCGAAGACCGTGACGGGTGCCGCCATGTTGCTCGAAGTGCTGGTCGGTTTCGACGAGCATGATGCCGGCGCGCGTAATTTTCCCAGTCCGGTGAACTTCCTCCCGGATCCTGATGCGCTTGATCTCACTGGAACTCGGATCGGCGTTCTGCGGAGCTTTTACGGGTCGGGCGACTACGCAGAAGTCGAACGCATATTCACCGCTTGCATCGAGACTCTAACCGCCCTGGGTGCTGAGATCATCGATCCAGTTCGTATCGCCAGCACCAGTGCGATACGCGACGCGGAATACGACGTGATGAAATTCGAGTTCAAGGCCGGAATCGCCGAGTATCTGAGCGCGCACAACTACCCCAACAACCTTGCTACGTTGACCGATCTCATCGCCTTCAACGACGCCAACGCGGCTCAAGTGATGTCTTTCTTCGGTCAGAACGTATTCACCGAATCCGCAGCGATGGCGGGTCTCACCGATCCCGCCTATCAGACTGCCCTGGAAGGCAGCGCACTCCTGTTTCGGAAGATGTTCACTGACGCATTCTCGAAGCATAGCCTGGACGTCCTGATCGCACCTGTTAATACACCGGCTTGGAAAACCGATTGGGTGCACGGCGACCGGTTTCAACTCAGCAGTTCATCGCTCGCGGCAATCACCGGAAACCCAAGCGTGGTCGTTCCAGCGGGTTACATCTCGAACTTGCCAGTGAACATCGCCTTCATCGGACCTGCATTTGCAGAACCCCGACTGATCCAGGTTGCCTACGCTTTCGAACAGGCAACCAAAGCCTTTAGACCACCAGGCTTTCTACCAACGCTGGAAACCGACTAGCCTTACTGAGCTTCGGCGATTTGCCTGGTACGGGCATCATCGAACGCTCGCCCGAGTTCGGCGCCATCGAGACCCGCTGCGACGAAAGGCGCCGCAACCACTTCCGCGCTGATAACACGGCAAAGTACGGCAAGATCGTTGAGATCGTTACCCGCACAGGCTTCTATCACCGTAAGCAGATCCACAAAGTCGCCGTGCTTTTTGAACCCGTCGGCAGCTTTCGCACTGCGGTATACGTCTGTTGCAGGCACCTGGCGCCAGCGCGCAAGCACGGGTCCGTACATGGCCACTCTATCCGCCAACCGGCGAAACTCGTTCGGGACTTTCAACCTTGCGGCCAACGTTTCTGTCGCCTCATTGCCGAGCACCCAACCGAGCGAAGCAAAACGCTGCACCGGTGACTCAAGCACAGTTGGAAAGGTCTCCTCCACCGCCTGCAACTCGACAAACCACGGCTCAAACGCATGGCACTGTTGCAGTACGAGAAGAAACGCCGCCGGTTCTTCACTACCGAGGGATTTGCGCCACTCCTGCCAAACCCGCTCTGCTGACAACTCCGCCAACTCATCGTTGTCGACTATCATTCGAGCAAAAGCCAACGTCTCTTCGGCAACCGTAAATCCGGGAAGCTGAGCGGCAAATCGCGCTAACCGAAACACCCGTAACGGATCTTCTGCGAATGCATCTGAAACGTGCCGCAAGCACTTCTTCTCGAGATCCTCACGCCCACCGAAAGGATCGATCACGCTGCCATCAGCATCTT
>SMWK01000040.1 GCA_004356895.1 Gammaproteobacteria bacterium | reverse complement strand
CTTCTCGCCTTCCTCACCCCCGGAAGAGTTGTTCTCGGATTCCTCGATGCGTTCCACACCCACCAATCGCTCATCGCTGCGCAGGTTGATCAGGCGAACGCCCTGGGTATTACGGCCTTGCAACGATACCTGGTCCGCACTGGTTCTCACCAGCGTGCCCATGTTGCTGATCAACATCAGCTCGTCGCCCTCGAACACCTGCACCGCCCCGACAACATTGCCGTTGCGCGGGCTGGTTTTCATCGAGATAACACCCTGCCCGCCTCGGCCTTTTACCGGAAAATCCGTCACGATCGTTCGTTTGCCGAATCCTCTTTCGCTCGCGGAGAGCACCAAACCACCTTCTTGAGGAATGATGAGCGAAATTACCTTGTGCTCGCCCCTCAGCCTGATTCCGCGCACGCCGCGCGCCGTGCGTCCCATAGCCCGTACGTCCGATTCCTTGAATCGCACCGCTTTGCCGGAACTCGAAGTGAGCAGCACGTCGCAATGTCCGTCTGTGAACGCGGCACCAACCAGTGTGTTGCCTTCCTCGAGCTCCAAGGCAATCAAGCCGCTCTGGCGGGGGCGGGAAAATTGCTGAAGTGGCGTCTTCTTCACCGTGCCATTCGCAGTGGCCATGAAGACAAACATGTCTGCGGAAAAATCTTTAGTTGGTAAAATCGCAGTAATACGCTCCGATTGTGCAAGCGGTAACATGTTAACTAACGGACGGCCTTTTGCACCGCGCCCTGCTTGCGGAATCTGATACACCTTGAGCCAATACACTTTTCCCATGTTGGAAAAACACAGCAGCGTATCGTGGCTGTTGGCAATAAGGAGGTGCTCGACGAAGTCCTCATCTTTGACGGTGATAGCCAATTTGCCCCGCCCACCTCGGCGCTGTTGCTGGTACACGTCCAGCGGTTGCGTTTTGCCGTAACCTTGATGGGAGATCGTCACCACCAAATCTTCTTCGGTAATGAGATCTTCGACGGTGAGATCTTCCTGGGTGCTCAAAATCTCGGTACGTCGCTCATCGCCATACCTACTGCGAATTTCTCCGAGTTCCTCTTTCAGGACTTCGATCAATCGCTCATCCGATGCAAGTATCGTCAACAGATCGCCAATCTCATCGACCAAACCTTGATAATCTTCGATCAGCTTTCCCTGCTCCAGGGCGGTGAGCCGATGCAACCGTAATTCCAGGATCGCCTGTGCCTGCACCTCGGAAAGGTAGTAGAGCCCTTCGCGAAAACCAAACTCCTCACCAAGATCATCCGGCCGACAGGTATCGCTACCGGTTTTTGCCAGGAGTTCCTGAACGTTTTCGGAAGCCCAACCACGCGCCATCAACGCGGTGCGCGCTTCTGCCACCGCCTGTGAGACCTTGATCAACTCGATCACCGCATCGATGTTGGCAAGCGCCACAGCCTGGCCTTCCAGAATGTGCCCACGCTGCCGAGCACGCCTCAATAGATAAGCAGTACGCCGGGTAATCACCTCTTTACGGTGCTCGACGAATGCCTCCAGCATCTGTTTGAGATTCAGCACCCGCGGCTGACCGGCTACCAGGGCAACACAATTGATGCCAAATACCGACTGCAACTGGGTCTGGCTATAAAGGTTGTTCAACACCACTTCCCCAGAGTCCCCGCGGCGCATCTCGATCACGATACGCAGACCGTCCTTGTCGGATTCGTCGCGTAACTCGGTAATGCCCTCGATCTTCTTGAGCTTCACCAGTTCCGCAATCTTCTCGATGAGACGCGATTTGTTGAGCAGGTAAGGAATCTCGGTAATGATGATGGTGTCTTTGTTCGTTTTCTCGTTACTCACCACCTCCGCTCGAGCGCGAACGTAAATACGACCACGCCCGCTACGGTACGCCTGCACGATGCCAGCTCGCCCGTTGATGATTGCGGCCGTCGGGAAATCGGGACCCAGAATGTATTCCATCAGTCCGTCGATAGTGATCTCGGGGTCCTCGATCAATGCGAAACACCCGTCGATTACCTCACGCAGATTGTGGGGTGGAATGTTTGTCGCCATGCCAACGGCAATGCCGGTGCTTCCATTTACCAGCAGGTTCGGTATCCGGGTTGGGAGCACCCACGGCATGGTGAGGGTGTCGTCATAGTTGGCGACGAACTCAACCGTTTCCTTGTCGAGATCCGCCAGCAATTCTGAGGCGATTCTCGCCATGCGTATCTCGGTGTAACGCATCGCTGCGGGCGGGTCGCCGTCGATAGACCCGAAGTTACCCTGGCCATCAATGAGCATGTAGCGCATGGAGAAATCCTGCGCCATCCGCACCACTGTGTCGTATACCGCTGAATCCCCATGGGGGTGGTATTTGCCGATGACGTCCCCAACCACTCTGGCGGACTTCACGTAGTGTCGGTTGTAGGTGTTATTGAGTTCGCTCATCGCGAACAGCACACGGCGATGTACCGGCTTTAAACCGTCGCGAACGTCGGGCAACGCACGACCCACAATCACGCTCATGGCGTAATCTAAGTAGGATTGGCGTAACTCGTCTTCGATGTTGACCGAGACGATTTCCCGGTCCTGTTCGGGACCCAAATCAGACATAAAAAAGTGGTGTCAAAAAGCAGGATATTTTAGCACGTCCCAAGACTCAACCTTGACCTTTTGGGGTCAGGGTAAAAACTAATTCGGGAGTCCAGGTTGGCGGGGTCAGGCGTGGAGATTGGTCGCAGAAATCGAATTTTGAGATCTGCCACGGTTATACTTGATCGATGCCTGATTCCAGCAAGATCCCCTGCGATACCTTGATCAACGCCGCCTGGGTGTTACCCATTGCACCAAAAAATGTGCCACTGGAAGAGGCCAGTATCGCCATCGAGGGGCCAGTCATTCTAGCGCTGGGGCCTCGAGCTGAAATCGAGGCTGCCTACGTTGCGCAATCGACCATCGAACTCCCTGACCATATCGTTCTTCCGGGCTTGGTTAATGCTCATGGGCATGCGGCGATGAGCTTGTTTCGAGGACTTACTGAAGACCTGCCGCTACAGACGTGGCTGAGCGACGTGATCTGGCCTCTGGAGTCGCGCCTGGTGACGCCGGAGTTTGTCCGCGACGGAACTCGGCTGGCGTTGGCCGAGATGATCGCAGCAGGCATCACCTGTTTTTCGGATATGTATTTTTTTCCCGAGGTTACAGCTGAAGAGGCCCGACTCGCCGGCGTTCGTGCCCAGATAGCTTTTCCGATCATCGAGTTCGGCAATGCCTGGAGTACGAGCGCTGAGGATGCAATACACAAAGGGCTCGCGCTCCACGACACCTATCGTAACGACAATCTGGTCCAAGTGGCGTTCGGCCCGCACTCCCCATACAGCGTCAGCGAAGCCGATCTCAACAACGTGCTGATGTACGCCGAAGAACTCGACCTCAACATACACATTCATTTGCATGAAAATGCCCAGGAAGTAGCCGATGCACACAAGCGCATCGGCAGCTCGTGGCTCGTTTACTTAAGCGAGCTCGGGATGTTGAGTCCACGGCTCCAGGCGGTGCACGCAACCCAACTCACCACCGCAGAGATCACCCTGCTCGCGGAGGCAGGTGTGCAGGTAATCCATTGCCCGCATTCCAATTTAAAGCTTGCAAGTGGCATATGCCCTACGACCCAACTGCTGGCAGCTGGAGTGAACGTGGCGCTCGGTACCGATGGTGCTGCTTCTAACAATAGTCTCGACCTGCTCGGGGAAGCTCGGTTGGCGAGTCTTCTGGCGAAACAGGTTGATGCAGACGCCGCATCGCTCCCGGAGACGATCGCGTTGGAGATGGCTACGCTCGGCGGGGCGCGAGCCCTTGGCCTCGGCGACACGATTGGCTCGCTCGAACCCGGCAAGTCGGCAGATTTGATCGCGGTGGATGTTTCCGCACCGCGCTTTCAGCCCCTGTACGATCCAATCGCTCAACTCATTCATACTGCTGCCGGTAGCGCAGTTTCCCATGTCTGGGTAGCGGGAAATGCGGTGCTGATGGACGGTAAGCTCACAACCCTCGATGAGACCTCCGTTGTCACCGCTGCCAAACACTGGCAGGCGACGGTTAACCTTTCTCCCGGTATGAATCGACCGGCATGAGTATCCCCGTATGAACGTCGACCAAGAAGAGATCGAAAAATTTGAAGCTCTGGCTAACCGTTGGTGGGACCCTGAGGGGGACTTCAAACCGCTCCACGATATCAATCCACTGAGGCTCGAGTACATCAGCTCGAAAACCGACATCACCAACGGGACGGTGCTCGACGTCGGCTGCGGTGGCGGTATATTGTCGGAGAGCATGGCATTGACCGGTGCTACCGTCACCGGTATCGACATGGCTTAGCGCCCACTTAGTATCGCCATGCTGCACGCGTCGGAGTCTGGTGTCCAAGTCGAATACCTCAAGACAACGGCGGAAACGCTGGCGACCGAGCGCCCAGGGCAGTTTTCCACTGTGACGTGTCTCGAAGTGTTGGAGCATGTCCCGCATTACGCCTCGACCGTCAGAGCTTGCGCAGATCTTACCTGTCCCGGCGGCCACCTCGTGTTTTCCACGATCAATCGCAACCCCAAGGCTTATGTCCTTGCGGTCCTGGGCGCCGAATACGTGCTGGGACTCCTACCTAGGGGCACCCATGACTACGCAAAGTTCATCCGCCCGGCTGAGCTTGCAGGTGCGGTCAGAGCGGCAGGGCTGGAGGTGATGGAAATTACCGGAATGCGTTACAACCCATTCAACCGGCAGTGCAGCCTGTCGAGCGACGTCGATGTGAACTACTTGCTCCATGCCAGAAAAACCTGACTACGCCGAACTCGACGCCGCTCGCCCAAATTGGCGATTCACTCCTCTACACGACTGCCTGGCCGAAAAGGTCATTCTCGTCACCGGAGCCGGGGATGGTATCGGCCGCGCCGCGGCCAAGACCTATGCCACCTTTGGCGCTCATGTGGTGCTGTTGGGACGCACCCGGGGGAAGCTCGAAGCCGTTTTCGATTGGATAACGGCACATACCCACACACAACCTGTAATCGTTCCCTGTGATCTGCTGGCGTTAAACGAAGAAAGTGGATTTGCATTGATGCAATCCATCGACACTTCGTTGGGACGACTCGACGGCATCATGCACAACGCATCCATTCTCGGTCCTAAAGTGCCCATCGCTCACTATCCCGCTGAACAATGGCAGCAGGTGATGCAAGTTAACGCTTATGCACCGTTTCTGCTTACGCAGGCACTATTACCGGTGCTGGAGAGGAGTCCGTCTGCCTCAATTGTGATGATCTCTTCGAGTGTGGGTCGTGCAGGGCGGGCATACTGGGGTGCTTATGCAGTCTCCAAGTTTGCCCTCGAGGGTCTTACCCAGGTGCTTGCAGATGAACACGAGCACGCAGGGAAGATTCGCATCAACAGCCTCAATCCGGGTGGAACGCGCACCGCCATGCGCCGCGCGGCCTATCCAGCAGAGGACCCGGCCACTCTACCCACCCCCGAAGAACGGCTCGACCTGGCGCTCTACCTGATGAGCGACCTTTCCAAAGGCATCACGGGCGAACAATTTGATGCGCGGAACTGGGATGGGCCTGTCAACAAGTAGTCGTCCCTATCGCCGAGACGGATCATCGCCGATATCCGTCGGTTTTCCGACAGGTGTCAAAATGACGGCTGATTTTTACCAAAATGAATTTTGCAACTTATTGTTTTCGTTAAACTTTCCGTTTGAAAACCATTGGCACGAATTTCGCTACGCAGCTTGAGTAGTCCTGTTGTAGCACCCAAACACGTATTGCGTGAAGGAACCGTCAAGATGTCGTCCATTACTACGCTGAGAACCTCACAATCTGTTCGTTTTTTCGATAACGCCGTGGCCTTGAGCCTTGTGCAGGCGTTTCACCGACATCTCGATATCGATTCACTGCTCGAGCTTTTTTACGCCCAGGCCACCGCAACGCTGCAGGTCGTCGGCATGGGTTTTAAGGATCCCGACGGCGTTTACTCGTTTGAATTTGGCGAAAGCGGTCGTCACACCACCAGCTATAACCTCACGTATCAGGAAACCAAACTCGGCGAGATAGTTTTTCATTTCACCCGTCGAGCTTCGGAGGATACCTTGGCGACAGCCGAGGATCTGGCCTCGCTGGTCATGTCCCCGATCAACAACGCATTGATTTATGCCCGCGCGCGGCGTTCTGCTCCCGAACAACCGAAACCTACCGATGCAGGCCAAGGCCAGGTTCCGCCTATTGCGCCAGGTAACGACGACAGTCTTGTTCTGGTGAGCTTGGATGGATTTGCCGAGATACAGGACCGCGATGGGCCACAATGGGCGCAAGCCCTCGTAAGCAGCATGCAGAAGCAGATTCGCGATGGGCTGCGAGAAGCGGACAGCGTCTACCAGATCGATGGCGAGTTGTTGGCTGTGTTGCTGCCGAGAACATCCGTCGATCGCGCCACTGAGGTGACCAGGAAGGTGCGTGTGCTTATCGCTGGACTGCATCTCAAGGACGGCGTCGAGACAACTCAACTCACGGCTTGCATGGGTATTGCGGGTACCCAACATGCAAGCACGGCTGAAGAGGTTTTCGCCAGCGCCAAGGAGG
>SMWK01000039.1 GCA_004356895.1 Gammaproteobacteria bacterium | reverse complement strand
CGGTCTACACAAGTGTGCACCGGTTTCTGTGCGCGGGTACCGGTGAGCGCAATATTGTCAGTTTGAACGAAACAGCCCATCCCAGAGACCTTTGATCATTGGAACGCTGATGGACAACAGGAGTCGACTACGCAAGTAGCCCTTTCAATGCCGGACGCGCCCCGACTTACCGAAGTCGGCGGCAAGGCTGCCTCGTTGATCCGCCTTGCTCAAGGTGGCTTCCGGGTGCCCGACGGTGTGGTGTTGACCACTGAGTTTTTTTCACTCTGGATCGAACAGATCGAAGCAGGTGAGGCGTGGCGTTCGGTCATCGAGCGGGTTAATTCAAGCCGCGCACGGGTACCGAATCTCGATGAACGAGAATATCTTGCGCGAGCTTGTGACGAAGTGAAGCAGATCGCGGCCGGTCTGGCGTGCACCATCGAACAGCGCCGCGTCATCGACGATATCAAGCGCGAACTCGGCAACGGCACTTTCGCCGTTCGCTCCTCTTCGCCGGAGGAAGATCTGGCCGGTGCATCGTTCGCGGGGCTCTATGAAACGGTTCTGCACGTAAAGTTGGAGAACCTCGACGCCGCCGTGCGCGTCTGTTTCCAGTCCTGTCTCGACGCTCGCGTGCTGCTCTACAAGCGCGAGATGAGATTCGAAAATCTCTCGCCTGCCATCGCCGTCGTCATTCAGCGGCAGGTTGCCAGTGCAATATCCGGTGTCGCCTTTTCTCTGAACCCGCTCACCAACGACTTCGATGAGGTGCTGATCAACGCCAGTTGGGGCGTCGGTGAGGCGCTCGTCTCCGGGGACATCACGCCGGATACGGTGATCGTCAACAAGGTCACCGGTGAAGTGATCGAGCAACGTCTCGGTGACAAAGGGGGTGACCGTCCCGGGGAAGCCTGTTTAGGTGACGCGCAGATCTGTGAACTGACCGATACGGTGGAGCAGATCGAGACGCTCTTTGCTGACCCCGTCGATGTGGAATGGGCGATTTACAATGGTGAGCTTCACATTCTGCAGGCGAGGCCGATCACCGCCTATATTCCCCTCGCCAAGGAAATGCAGACGCAGCCAGGGGCGCCACGCTACCTCTATATGGATGGCGCACTGACCGATGGATTGACGATTAGTGGACCCATCTCACCGATTACCTGCGAAACATTCAACTCAATATATGGGCTCATGGCCGAGTACATGCTTGGCATTCCCGCGGCGGAACTCGACTTCGACATCGAGCGAACGGGATTTGGCTTTCACGGCGCTCGCATTTACGTAAACCTCTCGATGTTTCTGCACCTGATGGGCAAGGGTAAGCGACTCGCCAAACAGGCCGAGTCAACGAACGCGTTGATGGCCGAGATCATGCTCAGCCCGGAGCTCGACCAGTATCGGCTGGCTAAGCCTCCGCCCCTGTACCGGATCCTCAACGTGATCCGCTATATGCCGAGAATCCTCTGGCGCTCCCGCTCGATTTTCAAGTGGCTGTTGATGCCGGTAGTGCGCCCCGAACGCTTTCAGAAAGAATACGCCCAGGCACTCTCATGGTTTGAGGAATCCGCGGCGCGCCCTACCGCAAATTGCAGGCACAGGTTCGCCATTTCCCCATGGCCATCGACTCGCGTGGGCGGATCCTGCGTCCCCAACGCAAGGCTGACGACGACGCGCTGATCGGCTCCGGCGTCTCACCGGGTGTCGCGCGCGGCGTCGTGAAAGTGCTGAACGATCCATTCGAGAAAGAGATTCTGATTGGGGACGTCCTGGTCGCGGTCACCACCGATCCCGGCTGGACGCCGCTCTTCATCAACGCGACGGCCGTGGTTCTCGAGATCGGCGGCGAGCTCCAGCATGGCGCTTTGGTTGCACGCGAGTACGGTAAACCGTGCGTGGCAGGCATCTCGGATGTCACCACCCGACTGAGCGACGGCCAGACCGTGGAAGTGGACGGTAACGCCGGAACGGTCCGCATAATTGAAAACAACGAGGAGAGCTCGAGGCGGAAGGTTATGAACGCGATGCAGGCATGACCGGTTCTGCATTGGAAAGTAGCGAGGCTCGTACCGACGATCCAACCGCCGGCCGTTCAACCCTGTAACATGAAACAACCATGCTGTGCGGGAGTAAGACCTGTTCCGGGTCACGACTAACACAGCAGCAAAGAAAGAAGGAGACGACGAATGAGTGAGGCAATTCAGGACGACAGCGTTATCCAAACACCGTTGCAAAAAGTCTGGGAAGAAATTGCAGAGCACGGCCTTGAAGGTTGTATCGCTGAACTTGATGCCTACGGTTATACTGTTATTCCGCCGGATCTTGCGACTCCAGATGGTTTGTGCGAGCGTTTGTTGGAAGCCGTGCTGGATGTTGCTGAAAGCAGAAACGGGATCCGTCCGGATCTCGAAACCGGATCGACCCACAAGGGTTTTAAGGGACGATTTCACGCATTGGCCGGTGGCAAAGGGGATTCGCCGATTGGTGACCTGATGCAATCGTTGCTGTTCGAGGGTCAGGTATTCGAGGAAGCATTGATGAACCCGGTGCTACTCACGATGGCGAGTTACTTGTGCGGTTACAGCGTAGTGTTGTCGAGTATGGGCTGTTTCATGAAAGGTCCGAACGTCAGCACATTTGCACTCCACTCAGATACACCTTTACCCTCACCGTTAACTCCTCATGCGCTGGTCTGCAATTTGACGTATGTGTTAACCGAATTTAATCGAGAAAACGGCTCTACGGCTTTTGTACCTGGCAGTCATAAATGGTGTCGCTCGCCTGAAGGAGCGGAAACGAAGGTTGGCGATGGGGGCAATCCAAAGGCGGTTGCTGTGGAATGCCCAGCCGGTTCTCTGCTTTGCTGGCATGGGAATACCTGGCATGGCGCATTTAACAGAACGGCGCCAGGTCTGAGGGTCAGCATTCCCGTTTACATGTCCCGACCCTACATCAGAACTCAAGAGGGACTGGTTGGGGAAATACCCGAGGAAATGCTCGAGCGAAATCCCCCGCGGTTTGCCATTTTGGCGCAGCAGGGAATTGCTTATGGCTACAAGAGCCAGGATGACTCGGTGGCACGTGGCATGCGTGCCTTTAAATACACCAAAGCTTACACGGATGAACAGGACGCCCTGACGATTGGTGTACAAAGCCTGTATAGCTAGTTCCTGTCCAGAATGGACAGGAACTAGCTTAGTTAGCTGACGTTTGGTGCGGCGCGTAATCGTTGACGTTTCGCACGCGTAACATCAACGATTATGCGCGGCACCAGTTACTTACAGCGTTTTGCCTCAAGCCGCGTCACCGAGTTGCAGTTCGACGAACCTCCGGTAGGCGCCACCCGGCTTCTGTAGCAACTCCTCGTGGCTACCCGTTTCGACAACACGACCAGCGTCCATAAAGTAGATGCGGTCCGCGCTGCGAATGGTCGAAAGTCGGTGTGCAATGACGATGAGCAACCGTCGTTCGCGTTCCGTGTTGAGCGCCGCAACAAGCGCCTTCTCAGTTTCGGGGTCGAGTGATGCCGTCGGCTCGTCCAGGATGAGAATACGCGCCGGGCTCACGAAACCCCGCGCGATGGATAACCGTTGTTTCTGGCCCACCGACAACTTGGCACCTGCTTGGCCGACGCGCGTTTGAAAGCCATGGGGCAGGCGTTCGATGAATTCCAGCGCACTCGCGGTGCGGGCGGCGGCTTCTATCTCCGCCATCGACGCGTCCGGGTAGCCGAGGCGGATGTTGTTCTCGATCGTGTCGTCGAACACCACGGCTTCCTGGAAGATGAACGCGACGTTACGGCGCAAAGACTCGATGCTGAACGTCCGTATGTCTTCGCCATCGATCAGTACCCGCCCGCTCTCGGCAGTGACGAAACCTGGAATTAGATACGCTAACGTGCTCTTGCCTGCACCGGTTGCGCCGACAAACGCGATCATCTCGCCAATTTTACCCTCACAGCTAACCTCTGAGAGCGCCCGGGTACCGTCGGGGTATGTAAAACTGGCTGCTTCCAGCGCGACGCCGTGTGTAATCCCGGACAACACACGGTCGCCGTGGGCTTCGCCATCGGGCGGCAAATCGATGATCTGGAACACTCGATGCATCGCGGCGACGTTGTCCTGCAAATAAAACCAGAGCGTTCCCAACGCCCCGGTTTCAGCAATGAGTAGCACGAAGTAAGCAAAAAGCACCGCATAATCACCGGCGCTCATCTGGCCGTTGATAATCGCTTCCGAGACATCAAAAAACACCAGCAGAACCATGGCTAAGCCGGCCAGGGCCTGGAACAGAATCACCGCGATAACAACCAGGTAATAGGCACGATAGCGCTTGAACGATTCGGCGCTGTCATCCTCGAAACGCGCTTGTGCGTGCTTGTTAGCGCCAAGACTCTGCACGGCAACGATGTTGCTCATGCTTTCTTCGACCGTAGCAGTTGTCGCGGCACCAGCTTCACGACTCTCGCCGGAACGTTTGCGTGCAAGGTTTGCTATCAAGAGCGTAAAAACGAGTCCCACCGGTAGTATGGCCCAGGACGCCCACACTACGCTCGGCACCACCGTGTAGCTGTACGTCATGATCGAAATGACGACCGTAACCGTATACAACGCGAGGATTGGGACAACCCAGAGCTCGTAACAGATCCTGGAGATCGACGGCGAGTCGTAGAGTACCCGGTAGATGGCGTCACCCACACTTGCGTCAGCAAAGTGCGTCATCGGCAACGCGAGCATGCGCTCGAACAGGGTCGAGCGAATTTGATGGTTCAGTCGATGGGTGGTGCGCAGCTGATAGCGATACTCGAAAAAACCCAACACACCACCCACCTTGCTGTTGGAGACGTTCGCTAAATTTTCACTACGCGTAGCAGTGTCGAGCCCTTCTGCAAGCTCGGCGTTCGTGGCATCGCGCCTGGACGCGGAGCTACCAAATGCACCGACGAGAAAGATGAGTACCAGACTGAACGCGACGATAGCCATCACGATATCGAATGGCGAAAAACCCTCCAGCATATCTATGAAAGGCGCGACAAAAGGCGGATAAGGTGTTGGCGAGTCCCCGATGGGCATGCCTAGAATCACGTGATCGATCAATACTTTTAGAGGCCAGGGCATGATCAGGAACGCGGTGATTCCGATCAACGCAAGGGCGATCTTAATGGCGAGTTGATAACGCAAGGGCCACACAAAAACCATCGCGCGGCGGATCAGACGCAGCGTGTCACGCATGCCGCCTACCGTATTGTCAGCAACCGTACTCAAGGCGCATCTCCGGCAACGGTGAGCGCCACAGTAGTACCGGTCTCGAGCGCAACAAAATTCCTGTACGCACCTTCTTCGTTTGCCATCATCGCATCGTGGCTACCCATCTCCAGCATCCGTCCATCACGGAGGTAGACGACCTGATCGGCCTGACGGATTGTCGAAAGCCGATGGGTGATCAGCAGGATGCACCGCCCGACAGCCCATGCTTTCAGGTTGGCGAGCACCTTCTGTTCGGTCTCTGCATCCAAGGACGCCGTTGGTTCGTCCAGGATCAGAATCGGGGCGTTTTTTATGACCGCGCGGGCGATCACCAGGCGCTGGCGTTGGCCAGACGAGAGCTTAGTGGCGCGCTCGCCCAGGGGTGTGTCGTATCCTTGCGGAAGCGTCTCGATGAACTCGTGCACACACGCCACCTTTGCTGCGGCTTCGACCTCGTTTTGGGAAGCACCCGGAACCGCGTAGCGAATATTCTCCCGCACGGTGTCGGTAAAGAGAATGTTCTCCTGTGTGGCGATAGCTACCTGCTTACGCAAGCTGTCTATGGTCAAGGTGCGAATGTCCACGTCATCGATTGCCACCCGGCCGGCGGTTGGGTCAGCGAGGCGCAGGAGCAGTGACATCATCGTGGATTTGCCCGCTCCGGTCGGACCGACGAGCGCTGTGATGCGCCCGACTTCGGCCGTAAGTGTGATGTCATGCAGGACGGGCACGTCGGGAAGATAGGCGAAGCTCACATGATCGAACGTTACCGCGTGCGCAAATGGAGCCATCTCCACCGCGTCCGCAGCATCTTGTATCTCGGGTTCGAGATCGAGCACCTCAAAGACGCGTCCAAGTCCCACCGCCATATCCTGCGCCCGTCCCCAGAGGTGTATGAGCGCCTCCTGGGATACCGCACCATCGGAAAATCTTCCCCATGCAGTTTCGAACGTGCCGAGGTTCCAGATGGCGAAACCGAGGCCCAGTAGGATGTCGCGCGCGAAGACATCGGCTGCGGACGAGGATAAGAGCACCGCAAGTGACTGCCCGGTAAGTAACACAACACCTACGATAAAAAACGCCAGTATGCCCAGTAGCGCCAACCGGCTGCGCGCGTCGAACGCGGCGGCGAAGGCTCGTTCAGACTGCGTCTCGAACGCTTGTTGGCGCGCGGATTCGTTACCCGTTGCCTTGATAAGCCGGATACCGGCGATGCTCTCTTGAATCCAGGACGTGAGTGCGCTGTTCCTTTCACGTGCCGTGCGAAAACCCTTTCGCAAAGGTGGCGAAAACTTCGCACCCAGTAGCAAGACCGGCAGGCAGGTGACCCCGATCATGAGCGCGAGCCACGGGCTGAACATGGCAATTATGGCCACGCCGAAGAGGTAGCGGCAGACGTACATCAGCGGTTCCAGAAATATCGAGCGAATGATCTGGGTTACCATGGCGCTGTCTTGATACACCCGATACATCGCGTCCCCGGTGCGCGAGTTGGCGTGGAAGGTCAGCGACTGAGCCTGCAACCGCTCTATCAGCGCCGAGCGCATACGCTGGTTGATCTGCTGGAAGATCCAGATGGTGTAGTAGTACAGCGCTATACCAACGCCGACCAGGATCAACATCACCCCCATAGTGGTCGAGACCACGAGCCATGGCAGAGTCAATCGCGCTTCGACGGACAGCGCATCTACATTCACGAACACATCAGGGTCGAGCCCGTAAATCGCCACATGAATACTGCCGAGCGGTTCTCCGGTGATAATTCCGTTCTGTATCATCCCGACGATGACGAAACCGTATGCGGTGAGAAAAACGAAGAGCACGGCCGACACGCCGAGGAAGATCAACAGATGTTTGGCCATTGGCCGGATAAACGGCCAGGTGCGCACGAAGATTCGCGAAACTCGTCGAAAGGTGAGATCGTCGGCACGCGCTTCGCTGCCTGCAAGTGCAGAATCGGTCATACGTACTTCGCGTTCATAAACTACCGCTTCGACAAGACGTTTCACCATAACTTATCAGGTGCGCAAAAACGAAGCGAGCCGCTGGTTAGGCGCGGTCCTGGATGTCCAGTTGGGCGTGTGGCCGGATATGAAGAGGGTTGAGGGCGTATTGCCTAGCGTTTGACGTAGTGCCCGAACAGTTCATCTACGGCATTCGCAACCGCGAGCGCTTCTTCGATGAAGTCGAAGTCACCTTCGAGGGCGTAACGTCGCGCGACTTCTGCATTCGCGCCCCACAACATACAGGCTACGAGTCGCGGTAAGCGGTCTTCATCAGGATCCAGGTGGAAGTCGGCGGCAAAGGACTCCGTCAGCAGGCGTTCGTATTTGTAACTTATCATCACGATACGCGTTGAGACTGTCGGCAGCTCACCCGTACGCCGGATGAGCTGGCGATACCGATCCAGGCCTTCCGTCTGCTCGCGCAGCCGCTGCACCGAAAGCTGTATCCACTCGCGCCAGAACTCGAACGTCGTGGTCGTGCGGTCCGGATTCTGAATGGCTGCAGTGAACTCATCCAGGCGATCCTGATCGGCCGCCGTCGCAAGGTGCGGTTTGGACGGAAAGTGACGATACAGGGTCTGCACATGAAGCCCGGCGTGATCGGCGATCTGTTCGAGGGTCGTGTCCTCGTAACCTTTCTCGGAGAACAGGTCGAGGGCTGCGTCGATGAGCGCCATGCGAGTCTGACGTTTACGTCTTTCGCGTAACGGGTAGTGTGCATTCATGGTGTCGAAGTTTACTGATTTAATTGGCTGGTTTCTACGAACGCAGGCTGGTTGCCATGGACAAAACACAGGCTTCATCCACGTTGTTCGTAGTGTACCCTCCCCAGTATAGATATAGTTGGCTACATTGTAATATACATTATTCCGAAAATAGAGTTTACTATCCCGACGTTAAGTCCACGACATCTATGACAGGGGAGAGGGTCATGTATTCCAAGATTAAACACACGCTCGTGCTGTGCGCGTCCTTTTTTGTTGCGGCCGGTGCGGTCGCTGCGGAATCGGGTCAGCGAGGCGTGATAGAAGAACTCATCGTCACGGCCACACACCGTGAAACCAAGCTAATGGAGACGCCACAGGCCATCAGTGCCATCAGCGCCGCGCAGATCGAAGCGCTGGGTGCCTCCAATATGCAAGATCTGTACCGCAACATCACCGGTCTGAACATGACCGAGGGCGCAACCACGGGATATAACCGATATACGATCCGTGGTGTCTCTTCGCAGACAGGTACGCTGTCTTATGCACAAACCTTTGCTGCAGTGTCGGTTTATCTCGACGATATTCCGATGACTTCGGCCCAAGGTCCTGCGCGCCAGTTCGGGGGCAACTTGTTTGACTTGGACAGGGTTGAGGTTCTTAAAGGTCCGCAAGGCACGCTGTACGGCGAAGGTTCGGTGGGTGGCACCATCCGTTTTATCCAGAACAAGCCACAGCTCGACGAAATGGACTGGAAGGTCAGAGCGGGCGTCCACAATACAGCGGATTCGGATGACTTGAGCCATCGCATTGACGCCATGTTGAATATTCCTGTATCTGACACGTTTGCCGTGCGCATCAATGCTTTTACCGAAGAGAAGGCAGGTTGGATTGACAAGCCGGATCTCGGTGACGAAGACGTCAACACCGCAACTGCCGACGGGGTGCACATCGCTGGACTTTGGACTGTGAACGAGAGAGTGACGCTTGAAGCTGGATACTATAAATCGAAATCAGAAACGGAAGGTATGGTTGTTGCGCAAAGCCAATTCGAAGAAGGTCTCAACGTTCGGATTCCGGGGCGAGCCCCGTTCTCCGAAGATGATGTGGAAATTATCAGCTTCAACTTCGACTACGAATTCGATTGGGCG
>SMWK01000038.1 GCA_004356895.1 Gammaproteobacteria bacterium | reverse complement strand
CTGTTTCCAATACGTCCTGAGCGTCAAAGTGCGAACGGTCGCGATAGGGGGGAGCAACCGCGTGAACTACACTCAGTTCACCCGCCTCAAATAGTGAATGGAACGTGGCAAAACTTGGATGTAATCCAAAAAACCCATCGAGGTCATTGCTGCCCCCGGCAGACTCTGGCGATGGCAACGCCAACTCACCGCGCCTTTTTCGATAGGCACTGTCAGCATACGGAGGAACTGCCGCCAGACCGTCCATCCCTCCGCGCAGGATCATCAACACCAAACGTGGGTCCGGACTGATCGTTTTTGCTACTGCACTTCGAGCGTTCCACGCCAATGATGCCGTAGCACTCAACTCCAAAAAACGACGACGGTTAATCATCAGCTCACCTCCACTGAAGGTCGGGCGAGGCGATCAGCATGGCCAACGCCTGCGCCGGACTTTCGGCACGTTCAAGACTTGCAAGCAACAACCGCGAAGCGGTCGAGTCGACAAGCCAGTCACTGGCGTTTCTTATACTGGTAGAGCTACCAACACGCCGACCGACCTCGATGCCCCATTCAATTCGCTGTTTGAGCGAGTTGGGTGAACCCCAGTGACTCTGCAGGTCCGGCCAACCAGCAGGAGAAGGGGCATTAAATGGCACATGATTCATGACTCTCAAGCTGCCAGCAGCGGCATCAATTCGTCTACGCGGGTGTATCTCCAGTCCCCGGTAGACAGAAACCAGATATTCGTGCGGCGTTTTGAGCTTCTTGTTTTCGTTGCGCCAGGCATCCGACAACCCGATCAGGGCTTTGTGTACGCTTGGCAGATGACCTTTTGTGGCGATAAACACCCGAGCGATTTTGTCGACAGCCTTGGCTGGAGGCTCATCCGCAACAAAGTGACGAACGAGCTTGGTCGCCAGATGTCTTGCCGTGGCGGGATGATTCCCCAGATTTCTGAGCGCTGCAACCCCCTGATCGACGCCGTTCTCGGAATATCTTTTTCCAAGCAGCCTGAAGGTTCCAGGCTCATGCATCATTTGCACGAACGCGAACGCGCCTGGTTTTACAGCAACTCTTCTCAGCCGATCATTACCGACGGTCCAACCGGTAAGAATTTTCGCAAGCGATTTAACATCCTCCTGATCGTAACCACCGTCCACGCCCAGTGTGTGCAGTTCCAACACTTCGCGAGCGAGGTTTTCGTTCGGGCCCGATTTACGGCGCCGTCCTATCCTCGACTTAGAACCAACAGACTGCGCATTGTCGAGATACAACAACATCACAGGGTGTGAAACAACCCGAACTAACATGTCGGCAAAAAAACCATCGAGACCAACCCTGATGGTTTCGTTCTCGTATGCCACGCAAGACCCGATAAGCTGCGGTTTGCCTTGGCGGGAAACCGTGAAGTGATTCGACCAGAAATGTACCAGTCGTTCACGATATGGCGTTGGTGTTGCAACGGCGTACGCAAACCGGGCACCCATCTGATCCACGATTGTCCGCCGTGCCTGCTGGCGAAACGTGAACTGGTCTTGCTCAATCCTGGCAATATTTTCCTCATCACCTTGCGCACGATCCTGCGCCCGGCGACGATCCATCGTCATGCGTAAATACTGGGCTAGTGTAGTTACGCTATCGGGCACCTTGGGTCCCGCGTCATTCTGGTTCTTGTCGAGCTGGTGTATCAGCCAACCAACCGGATCGTCACCCATGGCAAGCGCGTCTACCCGACTCGCTCCCAACCCGAAGCGATTCGCGGCTCTATGCTGATCGGCGGTGATCATTACTGCCTCCGGAATGATTCGGACTTTTATAATACGGTCCAGAATCGCAAACCCAGCTATGAAAAACGCACAATAAGTCGATCCGTTGACTTGGTCTGTCCTATACGGAGGCGATTCCAACGCCAAATGCGCGATACCGGCGCTATCGCTGGTATACTTTTGCACGCTCCAACGAGCAACATCGCAACATCACAGACCCGCGCGAACGTGGTTGCCTGAGAGGAACGACAGATGGCACAGACCCACCAGGAATTACCTGCGAACTCCGATCCGCTGCAGCGAATTCTCGACAATATCCACGAGTTCGGCTTGGATCAGAACCTGATCGAGCTGGAAACAAGAGGTTACACGACCATACCCAAGGTATTGTCCGAAAACCAAATTCGACAAGCGAAGGACGCGATCATCGCTCGTGCTGAGCAAACAACCAAAAACACGGTGGATATCGATAGCGAGACCGGTGAGGGTTACGAAGGACTGACTTACCTACCCTACCTCCTGTATGACAATGAGATATTTGAAGAAATTTTGTTGGAGCCGAAGCCGCTGGCTCTCATCACCTATCTGCTGGGAGAAAGCTGCTTGCTTTCAAGCTTAGGTTGTCACTTCAAAGGTCCTGGTGGCGCAGCACTTCCACTGCACTCCGACAACGGCAACGGCATACCCGCACCGTTCTTAAGCGTTTCCCAAGTGGCAAATGTCAACTATGCGCTCACGCCATACAGCCAGGAGGCTGGCGCACTTGCATTGGTTCCGGGAAGTCACAAACTCGCTCGACAACCACGGCCCGAAGAGATGATGCTCGGCGGTGAGTCCGGAAATCCGCATGCCGAGGTAATGGATTTGTCACCTGGCGATGCCGTGGTATGGCATGGCAACACCTGGCATGGCTCGTTTGCACGACAAATACCCGGTATTCGTATGAATCTCGCGGTGTACTTCAACCGCCAGTATATCCAGACCCAGGAGCGTCATGGCGACAGCGTGCCAACGGAAGTGCTGGCGCGCCATGCAAACAACGAACGTTTTAAAGTTCTGCTTGGTGGGAAACAACCTTACGGTTGGCAGAAAGGGGGACCCGACTTCACGGTGATGGCGCGCAACCCGCGCGGATTGTACGACTGATTAGACACTAAGCAATCACCGCGCCCGAAAGTTCAGGTAAACCCGAAACACCTTCACGTCACAATAAGACATGACTAGTCGACGCGAACTCCTCATAGCAGGCGCGTTAATCGGCGCCATGCCGGCGCTTGCCGAGCGCCCTGCATACTCCGGTCCCAATGTGATCATCGTGCGTTTTGGTGGCGGTGTACGGCGCCGCGAGACGATCGACCCGGCTCACACCTATGCGCCTTACTTAAGTAAATCGCTGATCCAGCGGGGCACGCTGTTCTCTAATATGGAAGTCTCGGAGATCAAGGATGTTACTGCCACAAGTCATTCACAGGGAACGTTGTATCTGCTGACAGGCCGTTATGATGTTTACAAAGACATCGAAGGTAAGTTTCTCAGTGAGCGATTCGAACCGGCTGCGCCGACACTCTTCGAGTATTTACGCAAAGCTTATGACGTCCCAACCCATGAATGCCTCATCGTCAACGGGGAAGATCGCAAAAACGAAGAGTACTTCACCTTCAGCAATCACGACCTCTACGGCGTGGACTACCGCTGTCATACCTTGAGCCTGGCGCGTTTCAAACGCTATCTGTTCACCCAGCAAGTCAACGAAGGCAAGTTGACTGAGCGCGAGCTATTGAACACGCGCAAAGCGCTCACTGAGTTGAAGCTTCTGGACTATCGTAACACTGAACCACTCGGCCAAGGCGAGAGGCTGGACGCATTCTGGCGTAACTGGCGTACGCACTACGGCGACAGCGGTTTGGTCAATGCGCGCGGGGATAGTCTACTGACCCAGTTAGCCGTGCGGGCACTAGACAGTCTCACCCCCAAACTCATGATGATCAATTATCAGGATCCCGACTACGTACACTGGGGTAATCCCTCCCACTATACCCGTGGTATCTCGATTATCGATCGCGGTCTGGAGGCATTAATCGATGCTGTACAGATCAGCCCCATTTATCGCGACAACACGATTTTTGTCATTGTCCCGGACTGTGGACGCGATAGTAATCGATTCCAACGGATACCTTTTCAACACCACTTCAACTCCAGATCCGCACACGAAATCTGGGCGCTTCTCGTCGGCCCGGGAATCCCGCGCGGAAAAGCCTTCAATCACCGCGTGGATCAAACGGATGTTACCACGACGATTGGCGCGCTCATGGGAATGGCGACTTCGGAGGCCGAGGGACGCGTGTTGTTGTGACCACCGCTGATAAGACTGCAACTTCCTTACCGCAATCCATCGCTCGCCCGTTTGTCTGGCTTGCACTATTTCTACTGGCGATTCTTGCTACACAATCGCTTGTTACCTCAGTGGTACTACTTGGTTTCGTCTATGCGCGCATGCATTTACGTATCACCGGGCACGCGGTCGAAGGTTTATGGGCAAAAGTGAAGTTGGGCATCGCTGGCACACTTACGTTGGCAAGTCTGACGCTCATCCCTGGAATTCTGTGGACATTCGCCTGGCAAGCCGGATGGGACAACTCGTTCAACAAAGGCTACGAACAGGCGACTATCGGTCCGTTGACCGGAGTGCTGGGTATCGCAATCTTCCTGCTAATCATGCCGTACGTTCAAATTGCCCAGTCGCAGCATGCAGCAACGGGTGACTGGCGCGCATTCTATCGGTTCCGGGAAAACATCAAGCTCTGGAGCGGCGCGCCAATCAGTGCCGCTTTATTGCCGATCGTATACGCGTTGGCTGGACTCCCAATATTCCTGCTCTTTGCCGGACCGACGTTTCTGCCGCAAATGACGAGTTATGCGGATACGACCGACGCCGAAGTGCTCGCACGCCTACGAGCCTGGTATTTCCTGGGCGGGGCATTGTTTGTTCCCCTTCTGTTTGGCGTCAAACGGGTGGTAGTCTGGGTTTATATTCGCGCCGTCGTGGCGAGACCGGATCACCCAAAGCTGCGACTTGCCATCTGCTACCCAATCGTTGCAGCACTCTGGTTTTTCGTCGTAGCCGAGCTTTTCATCGGCCAGTTTCTCAACAATCACGGACCACTCGGATGGCTGAACCTACCACTGATTCAGTTACCTGCGGTGAATCGAGTCCCGCCAGGGCTCGTGCCCGGTTAACTGATTCGGGTCCGGAATTGTCGGGAACCGGCATGAGAATCGAAAAACACCCGTGGTGTCTCTAAATTACAGGTATCGAAGCCGAATCTCGGCCATGATGTCATGATCGACGTGCTCACTCACAACCGCGATGCCTGGAACGATGACGCCCACCAGAGTGAGAGTCCGTGGTGTCAGCCTGTGGATGAGCAGCTCATCGCCCGCGCACGCCTCGGGGACTGGGAAGTTGTTCTCACCCCTTTGATCAACGTGCCAAAAAACTGGTTTGGGGACGTCAAAGGCAAAAACATCTTGTGTCTTGCTTCCGGGGGTGGCCAACAGGCACCCATCTTAGCTGCTGCAGGCGCGCGAGTTACCAGCTTCGACAGATCCGAGGCGCAGCTTGCGAAAGACGAACTGGTCGCAAAACGTGAACGGCTGGATATCAACCTGGTCTGTGGCGATATGGCAGACCTCGGCTGCTTCGACGCCGGACAATTCGAGTTGATCTTCCATCCGGTTGCGAACGTTTTTTCGAGCAATGTTCGATCCATCTGGCAAGAATGCAGCCGCGTGTTGGCGACTTCAGGTCGGTTGCTCAGTGGGTTCATGAATCCAGATTTCTACCTATTCGACCACGACGCGATCGAGGCGGGTGAGCCGCTTCTCGTCTGCAACCCGCTCCCGTATTGCGATGTCGAAGACCTATCGCCAGACAGCCTGCGAGCCAGAATTGATCGGCGTGAAGCGCTCGAATTCAGTCACTGCTTGAATGATCAGATTGGCGGCCAGTTGGAAGCTGGATTCCTGATTGCAGGATTTTATGAGGACCGGTGGAACGGTGAGGCGACTCCATTAAACGAATACATGCCCACGTCGATGGCAACGCTTGCCATCAAGGCCACGGTCGAAAGTTGTGGTTGAACGTGGCGGAGGGGATTAGATGGCAAACGGACACTGTCTGTGTGGACAACTGACATTTCAGACAACGGGTAAACCCAACTGGATCATGTACTGTCACTGCGCCAGTTGCAGACGCCATACGGCTTCACCGGTGACCTGTTTTGTGAACTATAAATCAAACAACGTAACCTTTAGCGGAGATCGTTCGACTTTTGCATCATCTCCCGGTGTTACGCGCAGCTTCTGCGCTCAGTGCGGTACACCAACATCCTACGAAACCTCGAAGCGTTCGGATGAAATCGACCTCTATCTGAACGTGTTTGATGAACCCGAGACCTTTACACCACAAAAACACGTGTATTTTGACGAACACATATCCTGGTTTGACGTGAACGATAACCTGCCGCGCGAATAGGCAATCCGACTAACCCCTCGCATCTCACGGTGTAGAGACCGATCAACTACTACTTGAGACCCCTTCTACTGTGCCTCTATGCCCAGTCGCTTTCTGACATCCCGCATGACCTGTTCCATCTTTGGATGGAACTCAGTGTAGTGGTGGCCGAGCCAGTCTTCGCCGTAATCATTTTCCGGATCACGCACGACCGCGTGGTCATGGTTCTCATTCTGGCGATTGTATTCGATGAGAATACGCGGACCGTGGACTCTATAATAAAACCTGCCGTTGATATCGATCGGACCGCGCCAGGAAAACCAGAGATTATCCCAACCGGAGGCGTCGATGGCGTCCAGCTGAACATGCGCGCTAACGCTATTGGCATTGCTCACATACTCTCCAACAAGCTGTTTCAATCGTTCTCGCTGATCAGGGTTGAGTGTTTTGCTCGACAGCCCTTCGAATTTCTCGAGGCTTGCTCGACGACCTGGTCCTTCGAAAACATCTCCCGGGACCACATCGCCGATACGTGCAGTCGATTGTTGCGCCGGCGTGAGCGACCGCATCATTTCTATTCCGATCGAGCCTTCTCTCGGGAGGGCCATCCATCCAGCATAGGGTCCATCCTTCACGATCATCGGGTTACTGCCGAGAAATACCGGCATGAAACCCACCTGATCTTCGGCGACTGTTATGTTCACTGCCAAATGATGTCCCGTAATCTTCCAGCCCCACTTAAGATCACTCGGATCGCCAAATACGGCCACGGCATAATTGCCGGAGTCACGGTTTGCAGTCATGGCTACTGAAAAGGGGTTTGCCCGGGCTTCAGCACTTTCTGCCATACGACGAGTGTCCGCCTCGTGGAGTACATCATCCAGCCACATGATGGCGGCGGTTTTTGCATAACCCTGACTCGAGAGTGACGCCCGCAGCATACGGTGCACGGCTGCACGCTGGGAAACATTCAGATCCTTCAGCAGCAATCCCGCCGGTGGTGCCATCAACGTCGGGAGGTTGGACCAGGTGGCCCGAACATCGTCTTTGAGCGCAAACATTGCGGTCTTGCGCTGACCCGCATTCAGGCTCTCGACAAAGTCCAACGTTGCGGTGCGCAAAGCTACCGTGCCTTGAGATGCGTAAACATTGCCAGACAGACACAACCCCCAGAGTGCAATCAATAGGTACTTGATCATCGTTTCCCCCTTCCGTGAAGCCTGATTCTATGCCGTATTGGCGTTCAGGGCTTGTGATCTATGACAGTAGCGATGAAGGCCTCGAGTTCGTTAACGAGCAAGCGGTTTCAGATAATCAGGAACGATCGTTTTTGCCAGCGCGGCGGCGATCAGGCTGTTTCCGTATGTACTCGGATGCCACGGATCTCGTTGTTCCGGCCTTTGACGAATCTGGTCTGGGTTTTCGTTGCGCAATACATCAAGCATGTCGATTACTTCCATGCCCTCTCGCTTGGCCATCATCGCGAGATCCCGATGAACTTCAGCCAGCCCCTCGAGTTCCTCGTCGAACTCCTCGAAGACTGGATGGATAACAAACAAAACCGGAAGACCGTTGGATTGCGACATCCGGCCGAGGTCCACGAGATGAGTCTCAATCTGTTCCCGGTATGCGCAATGCAGAAACAGGTGAAACTTCCTGCTGCAAGTCCTACCGGCAAATCGCTCCTGCATCTCGAACACTTTTCGATGTACATAGTGAAGCGTGTGTGAAGCCGGAACGAAAAAGTATCGCCCGAGGTCTCCGCTTGTATGGTTAAAAATTGGATGCGCGGGATCGTTGAGCACATAACTCCAGACAACCAGGTCGGGGTCGAAATCGAGACCGGTATCGGAGAGCACGATCAGCTCTTGAGATGTTGAGTAGCCGGAGCGAGCCATGATGATCACTTCGACGTTGGGAAGCGCATGTTCCTCGCGCAAGATAGTTTGCAGCTGCATTCCGAACGAACTTCCGTTTGGAACACCCAACCCCTGGGCGACGGAGTCGCCGATGACGAGAATGCGAAAGGTTTCTGGAGGTTTCGCTACTTCGTGTTCGCTATCGATGAACCCGAGTGAGTTGGCACCACAGTGATTGGGTTTGATCGTATAGATCAGCCGTGGATCATCGTGGGGCTTAGTGCAAAGTTCGATGTTTTCATAACGCTCGAAGAGGCGGCTGTGTGTGCGGGCGGCCTTGATCGCAAAAAAAGCTTCTGCTACCAGTAGGACAAGCAACAATGAGCAGACAACCAAGGCGAAGTTGCCCAAGGCTCCCTTCAGTGTTGTGATTTCCAACCCTCGCTAACGTAAGTTACGGATCCGCAAACCTCTTCCAACTGCTTTACGTACTTGTTATCCACGATGGTGTTCGTTTCTCACGAAATGCCGCCATTCCCTCAGCGGCCTCCTCGGAGCGGAACATTCTTCCACTCCACTCACCTGCTTCAGCGAAACCCTCTTCGATAGATAACTTAGTCATCCGGCGAACCAGCTTTTTGCATTCCACAACGGCGATCGGACCACCCCGATTGATCGCATCTATCTCTTCATCCACCGCACTGACGAGTTCGCCATCAGGTACTGCACGATGAGCGAATCCCATTTCTACTGCCCGCTTCCCCGAGAACCGTTCTCCGGTAATAAAAAGCTTCATACCATGGTGAGTACCGAGCTTGGGGAGGCACACCACGGATATGACCGCTGGAATAACGCCGATACGCACCTCGCTGAAACTGAACTGGACGTCTTCGCGGGTAATGACGATGTCAGCCGCGCCCACCAGGCCTAAGCCACCCGCAAATGCCGCACCATTGACCGCGGCAATCACAGGCTTCTCACTCTCGAGAATTGTCGTCAGAACCTGCGGGTAAGGAACCGAGCGTGCGCCGTCAACCACCTGCCCCGGCGGGCTTTTTAAATCCGCTCCGGCACAGAACGCTGGATCCGTCCCGGTAATGACGATAGATCGCACCGTTGTGTCCTCATTGGCGGCACAAAGATGTTCATAGAGTTCGTTCACCAGCACAGCTGACAATGCGTTACGGTTCGCCGGTCGATTCAGGGTTATCCACGCCGCGCCGTCGCGGATCTCATACAAGGTCGCTTCGGTGTTTGCCACGTTAGTCGCCCCCTTCGGTTGCAGGCAGCTCTTCTAAAACGATGAGCATTTCACCGTTGGCCACCTGATCACCTTCGGCGACGAGTAATTTCGTTACGGTACCAGTGATCGGTGCTGTGATCCGGTGCTCCATTTTCATCGCCTCCAGAATCAACAGCAATTGACCTTGTTCTACGGTATCGCCCTCGTTGACATGGGTTGCGAGCACGTTACCCGGCATCGGCGCGACCAGCCCTCCCTGAAAATCACCGGCACCGCGTACAGGGAAACGCGGAAGTTCCCGAACGGTTACGTCGCCACGGGGGCCGTGTACAAACCAAACGTCCCCATCTGCCGTAACTGCAAGGTTAGTTCTGCGGCGATCGATCTCGACGTCGACGCCATTTTCGTCCACTGTGTAAACGGCAACCGCATGTTCGCGTTCGTCGACATGTACTTCGAAGGTGCCGTCGCGAAGCGCACGATAGGCGACGACGATATCCACATCCGCATCTTTTCCTCCTTTGCCCCCATCTCCCCCGTTCGTTACCTGCGAGGATCGGAAACGGGTAATTTCCGGCGGCATCCTGGAATTCCTCCATCCGCTTGCAATCGTAGGCAACACGCGCGCCTCGACTCGCCGATGCGCCTGGGAATGTATGACGATCGCAATGAGCGCTTCGTCCAACTCGTCAAGCGATACGACTCGCACCCGGCTGGGGGCGACTCGTTCGATGAAGTCCGTCGTCGTATCACCTTCAATGAACTCAGGGGAGCGCAAGGTCGCAACCAGGAAATCCCGGTTGTTTGTGACTCCCTGAATTCTCGTGCCTTCCAGCACTCGAGCCAAACGGCTGGCCGCTTCTCGACGCGTTGGCGCCTTGACGATCACTTTAGCCATCATCGGATCAAATTCGATGGCGATTTCGCTGCCCGATTCAACGCCGGAATCGAAACGTGCAAGCGACGTATCCGCAGGTTCCCAGGCAACCAGTTTTCCTGGAGAAGGCAGGAAATTATTGTTGGGATCTTCCGCGTAAATCCGTGCTTCAATCGCATGTCCGTCGAAACTGAGGTCGGCTTGCGTATAACCGAGCGCTTCTCCCTCGGCGATTCGGATTTGTTCACGCACCAGATCGAGCCCGGTGATTTCCTCCGTTACCGGGTGTTCGACTTGAAGCCGGGTGTTCACTTCGAGAAACCAGAACTCGTTCCCATCCAGCAGGAACTCGACAGTACCGGCAGAGGAGTAGCCGATGGATCTCGCTGCAATAAGTGCTGCCTCGCCCATACGCTCGCGGAGTTCTTCGTCAACGGCCGGCGACGGCGCCTCTTCGATGATTTTCTGATGACGCCGCTGAATCGAACACTCACGCTCGAAAAGATGCACCAGATTGCCATGATTATCGCCAAGGATCTGAATCTCTACGTGACGCGACGACGTCAACCAGCGCTCGAGAAACAAGCGATCGTCACCAAACGCAGCTTTTGCTTCCCGCCTTGCGCCGTCCACCGCATCGGTCAAATCTTCTTCCGCTTCTACCACCCGCATGCCGCGTCCACCACCACCGGCCGAAGCTTTAACTAGAACCGGATAACCAATCTCACGTGCCATGGCTGCTATATCTTCGCCGTCCGCAAACTGCAGCGCTGCTAATGTGGGCACACCTGCTTCCTGCATCAGCTTTTTAGCTGATAACTTGTCACCCATCTTATTTATCGCCTCAGGAGTTGGACCCACCCACCGCATGCCCGCGGCTACGACGGCCTCGGCAAAGGTTGCGTTCTCAGAGAGGAAACCATACCCAGGATGAACTGCATCGGCACCAGAGCGTCGGCAGGCATCTATCACCTTGTCAATGTCGAGATAAGTTTCAAGAGAGGTGCTGCCGCCCAGCGCTATTGCCATATCAGAGTCCCTCACGAACGGCGCTGTCGCGTCCCCATCTGCATACACTGCCACCGTGCCAATACCCATCTCATGGGCGGTACGGATGATGCGTCTCGCTATTTCTCCCCGGTTTGCGATCAGTAACCGGGTGATTGGTTTGACCGTTACATCCGCCATGTGCCGAACTCCTTAGTGCCTGCAACGACATCGTTGTGGCAAGCGGATAATGCGATGGCGATAACCGTGCGCGTCTCGCGCGGGTCGATCATCCCATCGTCGGATACGCGTGAGGTGGCGAACAAGCCCTTGGATCGTTCCTCCGCCCAATATTCTGCGATCGCGGCGCGTTCATCGTTCGCTTTCTCGTCAAACTCGAGACCTCGGCGTAGCGCAGCGTTACGCTGAACGATGGTCATCACACCTGCCATCTGCTTAGGACCCATAACGGCGATTTTTGCGGTCGGCCATATGAAGGTGAAACGAGTACCGAAAGCACGACCGCTCATGCCGTAGTTACCCGCACCGTACGATGCGCCAACGATGATCGTAATATGCGGTACCGTCGAGTTGGCTACCGCGTTGATCATCTTGGATCCGTTTTTTGTGATCCCACCCTGTTCGAAATCGGTTCCCACGATGTAGCCGGTGATGTTGTGCAGAAACAACATCGGCACATCGATCTGGTTGCAGAGTTGGATGAACTGCGCAGCCTTCTCCGACGACTCGGAAAACAGCGCGCCGTTGTTACCCAGAATGCCAATGGGAAACCCGTGGATGGACGCCCACCCGCAAATCAGCGTCGGACCATAAAGTGGTTTAAATTCCTCGAACCTTGACCCGTCGATAATCCTCGTAATGACCTCGTGCATGTCGAATGGAACACGCAGGTCCTGGCCAACAATGCCCAGCAACTCCTCGGGATCGTACTTGGGTTCATCTGCCGGTAAGGTGGGTCCCGGTCCTTTCTTACGCCAATTGAGATGTGCGACGACCTCCCGGCATATGCGGATACCGTCCAACTCGTCGTCGGCGAGGTAATCACCGAGTCCGGAGATGGTTGTGTGCATATCTGCGCCGCCGAGACTCTCCTCGTCTGCATCTTCGCCCGTAGCCATTTTAACGAGCGGCGGACCACCAAGGAATACTTTCGATTGCCCCTTAATGAAGATGTTGTAGTCGCTCATACCGGGTTGGTATGCACCGCCTGCAGTTGAAGCACCAAACACAACGGATATCGTCGGAATCCGCATCTTCGAAAGTTCGGTGATTTCGTAAAACAATCGACCCGATTCTCCGAAGTGTCCCCCTTCCCTCCGGATCGCCTGTTCAGGATCCCCACCTCCGCCCTGGCCACGAAGATCGGCGCCCGCGGACTCGACGAACTGTATGTAGGGCATACGGTTCTCACGGGCGATCTCCAACCCACGCATCAGTTTTTTCGAGTTGAACTGATTGAAGGCCCCCGCTCGAACGGAAGGGTCGTGACCGAGAATTACGCACTCTGTGCCCGAGATCACTCCGATACCGACCACAAACCCTGAACCGACGTTGTAGTTAGAACGCCATGCCGCCAGTGGGCTGATCTCTAAAAACGGCGAATCGGCGTCGAGTACGAGACTGATGCGTTCGCGAATCGGCATCTTGCCACGGGAGCGCAATCGCTCCATGGCCTCTTCACCACCACCGGCCTCTGCTTCGATATAGAGCTCATCGAGGGTGGCGAGCATCTCCAGCATGTCGGTTCGGTTTTTCTGAAACTCCTCCGTACGCACGTCGAGTTTCGATTCTAGTATCGGCATTACTTATGCTCCGAGAATCTCATTGTTGTAAAAATTGTTGTAGATATCGATATCACTCATGTCATTTTGCTGCCACAGGTGCGGCGGGTCCTCGCGTGAGCGCATCCCCATCTGTCCAGGGCGACAACTGATCGGCGTACACGTCCGGTCCATTTCGATAGTGGGCGGCTTCTTCGAGGGTTTCGACAAACGGCATATCTGCGGGATAAATTCGATCGCCGCGCGGTCGCGGTCCAGACTTGGAAACATGACCCCACAGGGGATGGCCAACCACTTCCTCAGCGATTGCCGCCGCATCGAGGAGTTTGTCGAGGTTGTATCCCGTTTCGATCCCCATCTCATGGCATAAATCAACGAAGTCTTCCGTCGGAACATGTCCGGCCGCGCGGCCATTACCGCAATAAGGGCAACCACCCATACCGCCGAGGGACGTATCGAATTCCGCTACACCCAGAGTGAGTGCTTCGTAATAACTCGCGATCGTCACTCCCCGGGTGTTGTGCAGGTGACAATGAAAGTCCGTGATCTCGGGCCAACGATCGCGTATCTCGAGCAGCGTCTCCCTGACCTGGTGCGGCAGGTTCCAGCCCATGGCTTCGAGAAACGAACACCGCTTAACCTTAAACCCGGCATTGTGCCAACGTTTAATCATCAGCTCGAGCATATCCATACGCTGCTCGAGGGTAAACGGACCCTCGAAGTTGGAACCGAAGGGGTTACCGAGCGCAACCGAACCGTACTCCATTCCCGCTTCCCGGGCAGCGGCGATAGTGGCGTCCATCCCCGCAATCTGCTGGGCCTGCGTACGGTTGTAGTTTCGCCGCGCGAAGGTATCGCAAAGCTCCACGTGGGTGCTGTAACGTTTCGCACGCACATCGATCTTGGGATAGTACTTGTCGGCACGCTCGAAGCCCTTGCGGTTGAATATCGCCGCCGTGTATCGGATACCCGGCTTAGGCACGAACTGCTCGGCAATCTCATCGATACACGCCATCTGCGGCGTCCACTTTGGATGTGCAAAAGAACCAATCGAGATCACTTTCGCCCCAGTCTCCCCCAGCGCATCCAGAAGACGCAGCTTCTCAGAGACCGGAATATCGGCGCTTTCGATCTGCAATCCCTCGCGCATCGTGTCATCGGTTATCACCACGGATTTCGGTAGTCCGCTCATGATCGTCTTTCCTCCCTTATTACAGGTCTCTTTTTATCAATTGAGAGCCGCTGAGTCGAACCGTAAAAGCGGATCAGGTTTGATCAGGTTAATAAAAGGGGCCTTCCCTTGCATCCCGGGTTCCCCTAGCCTCCTGGAATCGTGCATATTTAAACAGCCAGATCTGAATTGCCAAACAACGGAATATAAGAAATGCCGGAGATGTTAGAGGCCATCGATCCACTGGCCCACAAGGTCGATGCCCTCGCTGTCAACCAGATGACTCGCCAGTGGTGGCATACGGTCGGTGTTCAACGCCTGCATTCGCTGCCACAGCACGCTTCTTTCCTTTTCGCCGGCTGCGATTATCTCGGCGTTCGCGATGCCAAGGTCACCAACGGCCGGTGATCGGCCGATTGCATTCAACGATCCATCCACGGTGTCGAATCGCAGATCCAGGTCGACCGGGGTTGGGCCACCCAACTGGTGGCATTGCGCGCAGTTGACGTCTAGATACGTTCGAGCGCGCGTTGGCAGGTCGATCGTAGAATCTGCTAGTGCTGCAAACGCCTCATAATCCGCCGCATCGCCGATATCGGTGCTAAAGAGGTTGATGTGGTTGAAGCTGCGCAGCTGATTATCAGTGATGTCGAGGTAGTCGAAATCCCGGTTGAGCTGGCGGGTTTTCAAGCCGAGCGTGAACCCCGCCACTTGCGTATGGCACCGCAGGCAGTCCGTTCGACTGGGATAACTGTATAGCTGATCTCGGGTTCCACCACCGGCCAGATTAACCGTAATCGTTTCCGTTTCACGACCTGTCAAAAGGATTGCATCGCTCTCATCAGCATTCCATCGATAAGTGAACCCCTGCCAACCGGTTTGCGTATTGACCAGGATTCTCGTCTCCAACTTTCGCAGGCTACTTGCATCACCTTCGGTCAATTCCATTTCGAAGTGCTTGACGACAAACGCACCTTGGGGAAAGTTCCACGCCCCCGTGTCGGTAAACCCAATT
>SMWK01000037.1 GCA_004356895.1 Gammaproteobacteria bacterium | reverse complement strand
CCTCCTCGCCGACCTTGATCGACGGCAACTCACGTTCCCCCGTGGACCGTAGCCGGTGCATGATTCTGCTCAAGCTACTTTCTATCTCCTCAATACTCACAGGGCGCTTCTCCAGCGCTTTCTGCAAACCGTGACGCAGCTTGTCTTCGTTGAACGGTTCTCGGCTACCGTCGCGCTTGACGATGCGCGGCATCACCAGCTCGGCAGTCTCAAACGTGGTGAAACGCTCGCCGCAGGTTTGACACTCACGCCGCCGACGTACGGAATCACCTTCCGCTACCAGCCGTGAATCGATCACCTTGGTGTCATCAGCTCCGCAAAACGGGCAGTGCACGTTTAACGCCCCCGATGGGAGCGGTCCAAACCACTCCTCGAGCTAGTGTTCATCTAATCCTCTGAGCAGGCTCGTTGATAAACAGGGAACTTGCGACAAAGCTCCAACACTTTCTGACGCACGCTGAGAACCATGTTGTCATTCTTTATGTCGTCGAGCACATCGCACATCCAGGTGCTGAGGGTTTCGCACTCCGCCTCCTTGAAGCCGCGCGTGGTGACCGCCGGGGTGCCGATTCGCAAACCGCTGGTTACAAAGGGTGAACGCGGATCGTTCGGTACCGCGTTTTTGTTCACAGTGATGTTGGCTCGGTCGAGCGCTGCATCCGCCGCTTTGCCGGTGATTTCCTTATCGATAAGATCGAGCAGGAAAAGATGATTGTCCGTACCTCCCGAAACCACCTGGTAACCTCGTGAGACGAATCCTTCCGCCATGATCCGGGCATTAGCCAGCACCTGGGTTTGATAAGCCTTGAACTCCTCGCCTTGCGCTTCCTTAAACGCAACCGCTTTAGCCGCAATCACGTGCATCAACGGACCACCCTGAGCTCCCGGGAAAAGCGCAGAGTTCAGCTTCTTCTCAATCTCCGCATTTTCCCGCGCCAGGATCACTCCACCACGAGGACCTCGTAGCGTCTTATGCGTCGTGGTTGTGGTGACATCGGCAATGTCTACGGGATTGGGGTAGAGGCCGACGGCGATCAACCCGGCCACGTGCGCCATATCCACCATGAGAAACGCCCCGACCGAATCTGCGATATCACGAAACTTCTGCCAGTCCATCCTGCGCGAGTAAGCGGAAAAACCGGCCACGATCATCTTGGGTTGATGGGTTTCGGCGAGGGCGGCAACCTGATCGTAATCCACCTCACCACTCTCAGCTTCGAGACCGTATTGGATGGCGTTGTATAACCTGCCGGAGAAATTGACCGACGCGCCATGGGTCAGGTGTCCGCCATCGGCAAGGCTCATGCCGAGTATAGTATCCCCCGCGTTCAGCAAAGCGAGATACACCGCCGCGTTCGCCTGGGAGCCTGAGTGAGGTTGCACATTGGCGTAGTGGGCACCGAACAACGCTTTCACTCGCTCGATGGCGAGCACTTCTACCCGATCCACATGCTCGCACCCACCGTAATAACGTTTGTGGGGATAACCTTCGGCGTATTTGTTGGTTAACGTCGTGCCTTGTGCCGCCATAACCCGTGGGCTGGCATAGTTTTCCGAGGCGATGAGTTCGATGTGTTCTTCCTGCCGACGGTTCTCGTCTTGGATCGCGGTGGCAATCTCGTCGTCGAATCCTTCGAGCTTAGCGTCTGATGCAAACATTCCGTTTCCGATTCGCTGCTTGGAAAGCGCACATTGTAGCGTAGCTGTCACGGAGCTCGTTACGAAAACGACTCACCGTCATCGTGAATTTCCAGCCGCGGATTTAATTGAATCCCGGCAGACCTTTCTATAGTGTGCGCGTTCCCCAAAACCCCCGTTAAGCATAGAGAGAGACAAGGAATATCCGTGGCGCAATATGTGTTTACCATGATGGGAGTCGGCAAGACCGTTCCCCCTAAGCGGACCATTCTCGAAAACATTTCGTTGTCGTTTTTCCCCGGCGCAAAAATTGGTGTGCTGGGTTTAAACGGTTCCGGGAAATCCAGTCTGCTGCGCATCATGGCGGGGTTGGATAGCGACTTTCATGGGGAAGCGCGCCCGCAAAAAGGAATCAAAGTCGGCTTTCTGCCTCAGGAGCCTGAGCTCGACGAGAACCTGGATGTGCGCGGCAACATCGAAAAAGGCGTGGGCGAGATCGTTACGCTCGTGACCGAATATGACGCCATCTCGGAGAAGTTCGCCGAGCCGATGGATGACGAGCAAATGAACGAACTCCTCGAGCGGCAGGGTGATCTGCAGACACGGATTGATGCCGCCAACGGCTGGGACCTCGACCGGACTCTCGAGATTGCTGCCGATGCGCTGCGCTTGCCACCCTGGGATGCGAACGTGACCACGCTGTCGGGCGGTGAAAAACGCCGCGTTGCATTGGGTGCCCTGCTTCTGTCGAACCCGGACATGCTTCTTCTGGATGAACCTACCAACCATCTTGACGCCCAGAGCGTTGCCTGGCTCGAACGTTTCCTGGCCGAGTACCCGGGCACCGTTGTGGCAGTCACCCATGATCGGTATTTTCTCGACAATGTTGCGGGTTGGATTCTGGAACTCGATCGCGGTCGCGGAATACCGTTCGAAGGCAACTACAGCGCCTGGCTCGAAGCCAAGGAGAAAAGACTCGGCCAGGAAGCCTCTCAAGAGCGTGCACGCCAACGGTCCATCCAGGCGGAACTGTCCTGGGTGCGCGCCAACCCAAAAGCCCGCCAGTCGAAGAGCAAAGCGCGGTTGGCTCGATTCGAAGAACTGATGTCGAAAGAGACCCAGGCTCGCAACGAAACCGCCGAGTTATACATCCCGCCTGGAGAGCGTCTCGGCGAGAATGTCATCAATATCAAAAACCTCAGCAAAGGGTTCGATGATCGGCTGCTGATAGAGGGTCTCGATTGCAACATTCCCCGCGGTGCCATCGTCGGAATCATCGGCGGTAACGGCGCCGGTAAGTCGACCTTTTTCAACATGCTGCGCGGTACGGAACAACCAGACGATGGGGTCATTGAGCTCGGCGAGACCGTGACGCTCGCCTATGTCGATCAGAGTCGCGATGCGCTGTCCGCGGCAAAAACAGTCTGGGAAGAGATATCCGATGGCCAGGACATAATCCGCGTCGGCTCTTACGAGATTCCATCTCGGGGTTATGTATCACGGTTCAACTTCAAAGGCGCTGATCAACAGAAGCGGGTGGGGGACTTGTCCGGAGGAGAACGAAATCGCGTGCACCTCGCGAAGCTCCTGCGCCGTGGTGCCAACGTGCTGCTGCTCGATGAGCCAACCAACGACCTCGATGTCGAAACGTTACGTGCCCTAGAGGAGGCGTTACTCAACTTTCCCGGGACGGTGCTGGTGATCTCCCACGACCGTTGGTTTCTCGACCGCATCGCCACTCACATACTTTCTTTCGAAGGCGATTCCCACGTCGAGTGGTTCGCCGGTAATTTCTCCGACTACGAGGCGGATCACAATAAGCGCCTCGCCGCACAGGGTGTCGACAGCAAGCCGAAGCGAATGAGGTACAAACGACTCACGCGTTAGCCCAGGGTCAGGGTAAAACGAGAGTTTGGGGTCAGGGAATCAACGCCCGCGTTTCCTCGAGGTACACGGCAAACGCTGCCAGTACTTTGGCAGTCACCGCGATCTGATGGTCAACTTCGTCATAGAGTTTTGCCTCGATGGCTTCCCGGACTCGCGGCAGGGTTTTTACGCCGTAACCCGTATAGAAACCCGGTGCATAAATCTGGTGCCGATACCAGTTGCGCCCGGGTAGGCCTGCGGTCGAGGTCAACGCGCGCTCGCTCTGGTAGAGGCGCCGGTTGAGCACGACGAGATCCACATTGCCGAGATCGCCAGCATCGAGCGCCTTGTCCAGTGCGGTCGCCGAGTCCTCCACATGCGCAAGCGCGTTCTGCAACGGTGCAAAGTTGAAAAACGGCACTTTGGGTAGAGCCTTCGGCGCACCCAGGGTTTTCTTGGCATCGAGGGCGAGTCCGTAGGCATTGTTCTCGAGGAGCTTGTTGTTTCTTTTCGCCTCCTCACGCTTCTTTTCTGCAAGCGCTTCCAGTTCGGTGAGGTACAGCTTCAGACTATCGGCGAGCCCGGTGAAACGAAACGGCAAAACCTGCGCGTTCGCCAATCTCAGTGTGGTGCGCCCGAGGAGTTCTGCCAGGGTCACCGCGTAGACGAAACCCGGATCACGAAAACGTGTGTAGTGCTCAAAGGTGTCATAGAGCGTGTGGTAACTGCCATGAGCGCTCTCACCCCCGAAACCGAAGTTAGCAGAGGCGATACCCAGGTGTTGCAGGAACGGGGTGTAGTCAGAACCCGAACCCAGTGGGGCGATGCGTAGATCCTTGCGGCTCTCGAGCTCCTCGCGTTGCTTTTCGTCTCCCGTCACAGACAACATGGCGCGACGCCGCGCCGCAAGAGAGACCTTGGTTTGCGGGTCGATTACGGACGCCAGTACCTCATTAAAAAAACCTTCGAGCGTATGACTGCCACCGATGGAGACAAAACCGCGACCGTTACCGTCGGTGTTGAGATAAGTCACCGCTTTGCTGTTCAGTTCAAGCCGATGTTTCTCCACCCATTCCGTCGAGCCGATGAGCCCCGGTTCTTCCGCATCCCAAGCTGCATAAATCACCGTGCGAGCCGGTGGCTTACCCTCGGCGGCCAGGGTCGCGAGTGCTTTGGCTTCGCCCAACAAAGCCACCAACCCGGATATCGGATCTGAAGCGCCATGGTTCCAGCCATCGTGGTGGTTGCCACGGATAACCCACTCATCGGGATACGTCGCGCCTTCAAGACGCGCAATCACGTTCTCGATGGTAATGCGCTGCCAATCGAAGACGAGCTTGAGCTTCACCCGAGCGGGTCCCGGGCCGATGTGATAGGTGATAGGCAACGCGCCACGCCAAGGCAACGGAACGACCTCACCGCCAAGCGCTCGCAACAGCGGTTCGGCATCACGATAAGAGATCGGCAACACCGGTATTTTGGTGATGGTCGGCGCTGCAGCTATTTCCAAGCGCCGCGTTCCCTTGATCGCGGGTTCCCCCGGAGTGAGCACATCGCCCGGATACAGGGGCATGTCCATCACCGAGCCGCGTTGTACACCGCTGCTGTTCTTAAACGGGCCTGTAGGATAAACATCACCCCGGGCGTAGCCATCGTCCGCCGGATCGGAGTAGATGATCGCACCAATTGCCCCGTGTTCAGCCGCAAGTTTTGGTTTGATACCACGCCACGACTTCCCATATTTGGCGATGACGATCTTGCCGGTGACGTCGATGCCATAACGCTCGAGCATCTCGTAATCTTCCGGGATCCCGTAGTTCACGAACACCAGCTCCCCGCGGACATCGCCGTCTTTCGAAAAGGCGTTGTAGGGCGGCAATACTTCGGCTCGCTCGGCGGAGCTCGCATCCTCTTCCAGGATATCTTCGATCAGCGTTGCACGGTAACCGCTCGGGCCTTCGAGAATGAGTTCACGTTCTTTTGGCACAGGTAACAGAATATCGAACGCTTCTATCTCAACGTTGTAACCCCAGGATCGAAACAGCTCCGCGATGAACTGAACATTTTCTTTACCGTAGGGAGAACCGGCATGATGCGCGTGTGCTGAGAGGTGTTTGCTCCAGGCAGCAAGTTCGGTTGCCGAGAGACTTTTCGTCAAAGATGCTTCCAACGCGAGTTGCCGATCAACATCGACAAAGCCCGTCAGGTGCTCGACTGCCGCCCCGTTTGCTGCCGTGGCCACTGTTGCTAACGCCAGCGCAAAAACGGCGTTTTTCAACTTCTGCATGTTGTTCTCCTTAACCTGACACATCCGACTTCGCGCCTCGGCTTGCCAGTCCGGGGTAGAAGGTTATATCGACGCGATAACATCGAGCGCCGAGTTCAGACTCTTCACGCCATGAACTACCATGCCCTCGATCACCTTCTTTGGCCGATTCGCAAAAGGCACGATGGCCTGGCGGAACCCATGTTTTCGGGCTTCACTCAACCGCTGCTGACCATTTGCCACCGGCCGCACTTCGCCGGTGAGGCCGATCTCGCCAAAAACGATGAGATCTTTGGATAACACCCGGTTCCTGAACGACGACAGCACCGCGAGTAGCGTTGCCAGATCCGCACCGGTTTCCGATATCCGTATTCCGCCAACCACGTTGGCGAAGACATCCTGATCTGCGAGGGTGATACCACAGTGGCGGTGTAATACCGCCAGATGCATGGCAAGCCTCTGCTGGTCGAGACCGACCGCAACGCGTTTTGGATAACCCGACTGTATCTGGTCAACCAGCGCTTGTATCTCTACCAGCAACGGCCGGGTCCCCTCCCAGATCACCGTAGCCACACTGCCGGGAGAGTCGAGATCGCCCCTCTGCAGAAAGATCGCCGAAGGGTTGGCTACTTCCTTCATGCCGCGTTCGGTCATTGCAAACACACCGAGTTCGTTGACAGCACCGAAGCGGTTTTTCTGCCCGCGCAAGGTTCGATAACGGCTACCTGCGGGGCTATCGAGCATCATGAAACAATCAATCATATGCTCGAGCATTTTGGGTCCAGCGAGGTTGCCTTCTTTTGTGATGTGGCCGACGAGGATGAAAACCGTGCCCGTTTGCTTAGCAATCCGCGTGAAATACGCCGCGCATTCACGCACCTGGGTAACGCTCCCCGGCGTGCTGTCGACAGCGTCGAGCTGCATCACCTGTATCGAATCGATTACCACCACTTGCGGAGCCTTGTCGGGCGTATTGTCGCCAATCAGTGAAGCGATACTTTCCGCGCGCGTCTCCGCCGCCACACGGAGATTATCTACGACTAGCTCCAGACGCTGCGCGCGCAGCTTCAGTTGATGCAACGACTCCTCACCCGAGACATAGAGGACTTCATGGACCAGGGAGAGCTTGCTGCAGACTTGCAACAGCAACGTACTCTTGCCGGCGCCGGGATCCCCTCCGATGAGTACCACCGACCCTGG
>SMWK01000036.1 GCA_004356895.1 Gammaproteobacteria bacterium | reverse complement strand
GGCTGTATGCACTTCATTGCAGGCGGACATCGCGATGGCGTGCTCGAGCATTTTCAGCCGTCTCATATCCAGAGCGATCTACTGTATTGTGAGCCGGACGTCGGTCGGTCGGTGGGTTGTCCCATCTCGGTTGGCAGTGTGACGTTCCATCACGGCAAAACGCCGCATATGACACCACCGAACAAAACGGGCGATTGGCGGCGCGCGGTTACCACCCACATGCGGGTTGTCGGTAGTGACGGCGAAGGCGACCACTACCCGTGGAAGGTCTACGTCAACCAGTTTACGGGGGTTCGCACCATCCCACCGTCACGCTGATTTTGTCAGTGATACCGGGATAGTTTCTGTTCGAGAAGGAGTCCGATGATCCCCAAAGTTACCATCACAATACTGATAAAAATCACCAGTTTGCTCTGCCAGGGGACTATTTTCGAAGTGCGGGTGAGGTAATAGCTCCTGGAGCCACCGGCAACTTTCTGGCTATAAATGTCTCCGCGGAAGTCGCTGACCACCATGTACTGCTCATTGAGCCTCGCTTTGATTGAATCGACAAACATAGCCCCTTCTTTCGTCCCCGCTGTACTAGGTATCGACCGTTCCGGGTGTTCAAAAATTTCTTTTGACTCTCCCTCCAGAACAACACCAGGTGAGAAGTACTGGTAGATCATGTTCGAAAAAAACAGGTTGACGCTACCCGCGTAAATAAAGCCGGCTCCCAATGCCACGAGAACGGCTGAACCCAACAGCCAACGTTTTCGGTTCCCGATGATCAGCAGCTTCTGCTGTTGATAATGGTCGGCAACCTCCGACAGTTGCCGTAGCTGATTCTTGCTAGTGGGATCCAGCTCATCGACGATATCGGCAACTCCCAGTTCGAACACCTCGAGTATTCGGACAAAGGTGTCTCTGGATGGCAGTGACTTGTCATTCTCCAACTTCGACAGGTAGGACTGCTCGATTCCAATTGCCTCTGCCATCTCAGGCTGAGTCATGCCTTTCTCGTTGCGGAGCTCTCTGAGTTTTTCACCAAATTTCACTAAGGTTACCTTTTGACTCGAACTGGCGACATTCTTTGATATTCATTGGTGCATAGGAAGGTGAATATCCGCGAATATTGGTGAATAGTGGTGCATAAAACCCTTGTAACACAAAGGCGGACGGTTCTCAGAGTCTAATAGTCGCGATTGGGACCTCAACCATTATGGATTTGTGGCATCTCCCCAATATCACCTGCCTGACTCGTTTTGGATTGTTGACGATCCTGTAAAACGCTTCGATGTAGGAAATTGAGGTCTTCTTTTTACGTTCAGGCAAGTAGAGAGACGCCTGGAACAGATCGAGAATTTCGGCCTTTTTGTCATTGAATAATTTGATGTTCTCGTCGAGGAAGTTGTTGTTCCGGCAATAACCGCGGTAACGGCGATCCCGGATGGTTTTGAGTCCCATTTTAATGTCGGGTTTCGCGTACTTCGCGTTGACGAGTCCTGAGAGATCAAAGTCGTATGGAATGGACAATAGTTTGTCGCCTTCCTCGAAAAGTTTGTAGTTGTGACAACACTCATTGGTTTTGATCGACGTTGCCGACCAATCCACGTTTCCGATCAACAGCTGGAACAGACTGGTCTGATTGAGATGAGAACTGTCGAGGACAACGGCAGACGTTTGATCAATTTCAAGGTGTGTGGCGCCCAACCGGTTGGCCAGACGTTTTTTGTGTTCGATAAAAAAAGCCAAGTTGCTTCTTGCTTTAGCGGTGTCGGTATCCTGATAGGTGATTCTTGCCAGGCGGACGTTAAAACTTCGCGGAGTGATCTCGTTGAGAATCCTGTAGGCGAGGTATTCACGTACCAGATAGGACTCATAGGCTTTGTTGTAGGGATCACACTGCACAACCAGTTTTAGCCTCGTCTGGTTCTCAAAAATCGACCCTTCCGCTTGTTCCTCATCAAACAAAATTCTCAGAGGCGGGGATTTGCAGACAGTCCTTTTCCGACGGTTTTTCCCGCGAGCCTCGACTTGGACGTCCAGATTGACCGTTTCATCACCACTTCGGAAGCTGAATGTGGCTGGATAGCTGATTGATCTGTCGCGCTTCCTGTTAATCATTTTTATCGGCGCGTGTAGGGTCAATTCGAGCAACTCGTGTGTCTCAAATAGTGGGTCGTTGCCATCAGCCATGGCGGATTGGGCGATCACAATTCCCGCCATTGAGACAACGCGCATCAACGTATGCCAGACCCCTCGGCAGGGCAAAACATGCGACCAAAACGATGTCTGGCTGCTGAAAGTCAGTTTTAACCTCCTTCTTATAGAGTGCAAATTGTGACTTCTACACGTCAAATTGGCCGCCGTCGTAGTTCAGTAGCTACTCGTTACATTCCACGATGGTCCAAGCCGAGGCTCACATCCAGGAACGATTGGTGGATTCTGTTTCGAACAGACAGTAGTTGATGACCCCACGCACCACTTGGTCGGGCAGGAAAGGTACTGACACTTTACTGGATGCGACGGTGATACTGATCGAACTCAGTTCGTGGCGTTTCATCAATGGTGTTCGCGAGCGTTCGACTTCCTGAATCTTGAACGCAGGAATCAGAATATGATCCACACCGAGTACACCCTTGCGTACCACAACCAGTCCATCGTTGATCGCCAGACCCCAGCGTTTGTAACTCATATACAGTAGGAACACGTGGATCGTCAGTATCGGTAGCAAGCCAAGCACCCAGACGAAATCGAGTGGCATCAGGATGGAAAAAAAGACGATACTGATGGTGAGGTAACAAACCGTGGTGATCGCCGCAAGCTTTTTGAAGTAGCGATGGCTGATCGGGGTAAATTCGAGCGCCTCGAGACGTTCAGCCGAGAGCGCTTCGTTGGTTAGTTGATCGGTGTGAATGGCTTCGACCGACGGCACCAGAATCTGTTTGTCCGATCCCATGCCCACCGCTTGACGAGGGCCATATGAGATCTGCTCGAAAACGACATTCATTCTTCCAAGTACCATGTCGAGCCAATCCCGGCGCACCCGCACCGCTTGAATACGCGATTTTTTCATGTTGATTTCGTGATGAGTCAGCAACCCGCGGCGAACCATGAAAGCGTCATCGGAAGTGTGCAGTTCGTAGTTGTAATAGGAAAAAATCGATCCGAGGACGGATAGACCAGCAACGATCATGATCGCCATCATGATTGCGCTGAACCCAAGTAGAACAAGTGCGATCGACCCCTGGTCAGACACCAAGCCGCCAAAATCAAGGCCTAAACTCGCGCTGTAGGTGTTGATGTTGTCCGCCGCCTGTCCGTATACGGCACCGAGGGCACCTAAAATGATCCAAGCACGGTTGTTGGTGAGCCCGTGAAGTACCAGATCCGGAAGGCTTCTGGTAAGCATCAGCTTCCACGGCGGTGGCGAAACCTCTTCGTTTAAGCCGGATTCCGAAAATACTTCTGCAGCTGATTTCGCTACCGATTTTGATAACCGATTGTGTCTGTGGATCTGCTCGCGTATCTGCTCTCCCTGTTCCAGTTCAAGTGCGGCCAGAAAGACTTCTTCAGATGCAGAGCCGGCACCGTCTATTTTTACCGTAACGAGACCCAATGGCCGAAAGTAGAACGGGTGTTCGAAATTGACGTTCTGAATGCGATGAAACGGCAGATTGAGCTGTTTTTTCGAGAAAACCCCCTCCCTGACCTGAACACTCTCGTTGTGAATCAGGTAGGAAAAAAACAAATACCTCAACGCTGCGGACAGCACAATCAAGGCAAAGATCCCGGCTACGATGGCCATCGCTACTACCACGCTGTTCGTCTGATACAGGCCGAAAGCCATCGGCACGATCGCATAGGCATTGCTGACCAGTTGCAGGATAGTATGTGCACTGAAGTGGAGAATCGCCCAGGGTGACAGCCGCACGAAGTCGGCACTGACTTTTGAGTCGGCACCTGATTTTAAGCCGTCGTTTACCTTGTTGATCGAGGCGTCATTCAAGGTCAGCTCCGCTCCATCTGCAGAACATAACGTCGTATCCGGGCCGCAGTAATCAGCCGCAGTCCGGGAATCGTAAAGGTCGCTCCGCTGGTCCCGGCGCTGAAGAGACTGATGTTGGCGAGACCTATCCGTTTTTCCAGGGGGCCACGGGTCAATTCCACGTGTTGGATGCGTCTGATCGGTTGAATAACTTCTTTCTGCCAGAACAACCCAGACTTCAACACAAGGTCGTGATCGCGGATTGAATATTTGATCGCGCGTTTTGCCTTGAATACGTACAACGGAAAGATTGCCATGAACAACAGCACCGGTCCCCAGATAGACGAAGCCTGTTCCTTGAGCTGTTCTGGGATTTCTGCCAACCACCAGATCGTGATACCTATTCCAGCGATTAGACACTCGACTAACGCCACAACTAGACACACCAGACGCGCATACGACGGGTCGAGGTTGCTGAACTCGATGTTCTCGAATGTTGGCAGATCGGAAAGAGTCACCTGAAGATTACTAAACGGCATCAAAGGACCTTGGATTGTTACAGGGTCCAGTCTATCAGCTAACCCGGTAGGAGCGACCTCAGGGTCAAATCCTTGATATGCTCGCACACGTCATGTCGAACATAAAATATTGGGAGGTTGCGGATGGCTCCAGTTCCTGAGGGAGGTACGGTCGCGGTTACAGGTAGTGCTGGTTTCATCGGAGGCTGGGTTGTGCGACTTGCGTTGGACAAGGGTTATCGCGTGCGTGCATGCGTCCGTGACGCGAATGATCCGGCAAGAACCACGTTTCTCAAAGAAATGCCGGGGTATGCTTCGGGGAGGCTTACCCTCCATGAAGCTGATCTGGACAATGCAGGGAGTTTCGACGAGATATTCAAGGGATGCCAGGGTGTGTGCCATGTTTCCCACGTGAGCAATTACGATGACCATGACTACGTCAAAATGGTTTGCGACCACATCATCGAAAGTATCAACCAGTCAGGCTCAGTCAGTCGCGTTATTGTCACCTCCAGCATTGCGGCGGTCATATCTGAAATGGATTTGCAGGAGCTCGTGAGGCGACCTGTTTGTGACGAAGATCGATACCCGGACGAACAGAATCCGAAAAGAACAATAGAAAGAGGGCAAGGCTACTCAATGGGTAAACTCATCGCCCAACGCACGTTCTCTGAAGCAGCGCAGCTGAGCGGCAACTGGGACGCAATCACCTGCTGTCCGGCCGACAATGTCGGCCCTATCCAGTCTCCACATCAGAAAGACATGGGACCCTGGCAGCATATCATTGAGATGATGTTGTTAGGCAAGTACTACCAGACCGGCGTTTACAGGCCATGGATGACGGTAGACGTCCGCGACGATGCGGCAAGTCACATCGGGTTGCTCGAGAGTGATCAAGTGAAAAATGGGGAGCGATACATCGCCTGGTCCACCGACACCCGTAACGTGGAAGATATCTGCGCCAGTATCGATAGATTGCTTCCGGAACTGGGCCATGATGCGCCAGACGTTACGGACACATTCCCGGAACGGATCCAGGCGCGGGAGGCAGAAATGCGGGCAATCTGGGCTGGTTGTGAGCTGCGTAACGATCGGATTCGCTCGGTGACGTCAGTCACTTTCCGTCCGTTGGATGTTTCAGTGCGCGACTGTGTGGAGTCGCTCCTTGCAGTGGCAAAAGTACAACCCAAGCTGAGGCCCGGCTTCACATCCAAGTTGTAAACGACGCGGGACGAAATATGGTCCCGACGCCTTGTGCTAGGGTATGCGGGTCAAACAGGAGGAAATAGAAGATGGCTGAGACTGCCAAAATAAGCGCGTACTACGACACGTTGCCACCGGAGGCGATCTCGGACGAGTTGGCCCCGGTTGTCGCAGAACTGGGTCTTGTGAACAACTGCCACGAACTGACCGAGCAAGGCTGGACCGTGGTGGAAGGTGCGGCATCGCTTGAATTTAATGACCGGCTGCGCGAAAAGATCCTCGAACTTTCCGGTGCG
>SMWK01000004.1 GCA_004356895.1 Gammaproteobacteria bacterium | reverse complement strand
TATCTTTCGCCCTCGGCATCCGCGACAGCCGGTATCTCGCTTGCCTCCCCCTTGATGCAGTACGCAGCCCGCCACTCCTTGTTGTGTGCCCATCCCAAACCCGATCCTCTTCCGGGTATATCCCGAAGAACAACCTTTGCGCGCGCCGATCCTCGCGCTCATGGACCAGGCGTGGGGCTAGGCGCTGCTCGGCCAGGGAGAGGCGTGACAGGTCAGTCGCTTCCATGCGGGGAGCTTCAATGTTTAGTCGGCTTGGGCTCTTCCCCGTGGTCTACCCCGTTGGCTATGCCCCACAGCCGTTCTAGTTCCTGGTTTATCTGCTCATCCGTCATATCGGCAACAGCCGCAATCTTGATCGGTCCACGGTCCTTGCCGGTGAACTCTCGCCGGTTCGTGTGGACGTTGCCCATTTCCTTCGCAATACGCTCAAGCATATTGGCCATACCGAAGTAGTTCTTGCCGTTCTCGAAGGCGTCAGCCGCCCTGGCGAGCTTCTTGATGCGCACGGCCTTGTGCGCATGTGGCACTTGGGTCTCAACGTGATCGAGAAAAGCCTGGCGAGTGTGCTCGAACAAGACGCGCCACTTCTTCGACAAATTCTGACCCGCCCGCTTGTTCGGGTCGTAGCACTCGATGTTCTGCGGAGCGAGCTGCACCGCGCACTCTTCCATGAGAGTCTCTGAGACTTCTTTCGGGCTGCCAAAGCAGGCAAGCTCTTGAACAACGAAGGCTTTCTCGACGTCAGTCAGCCGCTTTTTTTGCCGTTTCGTCATGGACTATCACTCAGGGCGCAGCCCGCATCCTTTCCCGATCGTCGCTTTCTGCGACCGGTTGCCCTCATCAAAACTATCCTCCAAGGGGAAAAGCGTCGCACTGTGCGACCTTTCCCAAGTCTGTAGCTATTCTCAGGAAATGAATGTCGCAGAATGTGACGGTAACATCGGGTCACCTTAGATGAACGCGACCTAGTCGTTGACACGCCGTTGACACACCCGCTGTCTCCACACGCAAGAACGCGCACTTACTGACGGAGGCTTGTGCTCTAAGTGCGCGTAATTGCTACTCATCGCTTCTTCGGGCCGGTTTGCGAACGCGACGCTCTCCCAACTGAGCTACGGCCCCACTGCTTGTAGTAGTTGAATTATCAGTCTCTTGCAGCCAGGTTCGCAAGCATCGCGCCCTGAACGCTGACGAGAACGCTTCTACGGTGTGGAGATAAGCGGTGCTCCCATAGATAGATACCTTGCCAGGTTCCCAGAGCCAATCGCCCTCCTCGGACCGGGATACTCAGATCGGTCTGAGTCAGGACGCTGCGAATGTGCGCTGGCATGTCGTCCGGTCCCTCAGCCGTGTGTCGAAACCGAGGATCGCCGTCCGGCACCAAATCGCGCATGAAAGTCTCGAGATCGTCTAACACAGCCGGATCTGCGTTCTCATTCACCATCAACGAAGCACTGGTGTGACGAATGAACAGATGGCACAGTCCGTCAGCGATATCGCTGCTGTCAACTACGGCAGCGACGTGCTTCGTGATGTCGAAGCTGCCGCGGCCCTCGGTCTTGATGACCAACTCTTCTTGAAATATCAAAGCGCACTCTGCAATAGAATTATAGCGATGCCTCGGAGCGATTGCACCGACTTAGAGACGTCTTGACACGACGACAATCGGCATCTAGTCGCTGCTCGTTACCGAAGCGGTTCGACCGGATAATCGCCGAACGCTTCCAGGCACGCGGACACTCCTATTTTGAGCTGACCGATGACGGCGCGTTGCAGACCGATCCTCTGCCGACACCGTTATCGCGGATTCAGCCGACTCCCCGAGAATGTACCTTCGCGCGGGGGAAATAAAGTATCGTAACGCAAGCGCAGGGTTTTGACTTTGCCGAACCACGGAATAGTAACGATATAGATATTGCCGTATTCGTCAGACTGGATAGGCGGCAGGTTCTTACTGCCGTGGAGTTCTTCCACCAGCGGAGCGATGATGTCACTGTGCGTCACGATCAGCACGATTTCGCCTTTGTGTTCGCTTAACACCTGCGCCATAAAGGGTTCGACGTCATAGGGATCTGCCAGCCGAACTTCCAAGGCTAGTCTGTCCGCAAGGCGAGCCGCAGTCTGCTGGGTTCGCTGATCGTCGCTCGCATATATTGCGTCGACCCCGGCGGCGACATCGATATCCTGAAGCACATCGGCCAGGAGCTCAGCGCGTTCGAATCCCAACTCGCTCAAGGGCGGATTATTGCTCTCCGGCAGCACCACGACCGTGTCGGTGTGACGAACAAAGATCAGAGTCGTGGTCGCCCGCGACTCAAGAAACCAGGCGAGCCCCAGACAGACGACGATAAAGCCCGCGATCGGTATGAGCCTGAACCCACGGCGATCCAATTCCGGAGGTGTCGGTCGCCGCTTTCTCTTGCGTGCCACTATTGCGAGTCTCGGTGACGGCTGGATTCTACGGTCCGCTCCTCGACGACAGTGTACTCCACCTCCAAAATCTCGCCGCCTTGGGCGCTGCGGCCAGTCTCGCCTCGCCGCATCCGTCGGCGTAACCACCACAAGCGAATAGTCAGGCCTAGCCAGGCCAGAATGGCAAGCCCGACGAAGAAGGACAAGATTATGGCGCCCAGGAACACTGCACCGACTGTTACTAAGACTGCTACCACAACGGCCGCGATCTGCACCAGTGGATTACGAGAGAACTGCAACTTATAAGCGCTCTGGCTCATCGGGAATATTCTACCCTACGGCTGCGCCTGCAAGCGGTAAGAGCCGTCGAATCAGGTTTTCCATACGCTGGGGGGCTAGTTCTGAGCTCTCCGAGGCGCTTCTGGCGCGCCCATCCGCTCCGCCCGTCCAGGTAGCTCGAAACGCGAGGACCAATTCTGGCCTGAACACTCGATCCTACCCCCTACTCGAATTCCGCCAGCCACCAACCAGATTCATGGGGTTCTCCTCGGAGGTGATCAAGCAGAACTTTTTCTTGACCTCATCCTCAAACAATCCGAGTGGTTAGAAGTGCGCAGCAGGCTGAGGTTTTGGGAATGATCGATCTTTTAACCTCTATTCTCCCATCACAAAACTTGCCACCCAGCCAACTATCGCCACGATAGGCACTAAGAGCAACCATGCTATCTCCACCCGGCGATAGCGGACGGCAACGCTAGCTCCGACTAGAAGCACTGGAATAACGAACCCGAGCCACCCGACTCTGGGACTCCCACCCAAGTAGAGAGAGAACGGGGTTGCAATGATCGCCGAGGCAGCGAGTACTGACGGGCTCCTCTTCGTGATGCCCAGGACTGACAGCACAATTGCCAATAAGATAGCGGGCCAGCCAAAAACGAGTGCAGGCCACCAATTCAGGTAATTAGCCATCTTGCTTAGGCGTTGGTGATTGTTATCGAACGGACGATCTTGCCGATTTCTTCAGCTTCGAGATTCTTCGTCACTGACAATTCTAATCCGCCATTCGTCGTGAAAATCCGTCTTTCACATGAACCGCAACGAGTCCGCTCGTATCAGTCTGATCATTGGTGTCGTGTTAAGTTTCTGGGGGATCGCGCGTGGACCTACCCGGCGAATAGGCCAATTCTAGGTACTCGCTGAAGCGCCTCAGTCTGCGGTTGTAGTGAAGTGGCTCGGGGTTGTGTCATCGTCCTCGAGGCCGCCACGTAACCCCCGCTAAATCAGTTTTAGGTCGCAATAACATTGAGTGACAGCGGAGACCCGTCAGCAAATGCTTCGCAAAATAAGGATTAACGGCTCCTATGAGGATCACAGCTCTAGCCTAACTCTTTGAATACTGGGAGAATGCAACCGCCGGAGAGGTGGCAGAGCGGTCGAATGCGACGGTCTTGAAAACCGTTGACCAGTGTTCCTGGTCCGGGGGTTCGAATCCCTCCCTCTCCGCCAATTCAAAGACTTAGCCAGAGACGTAATTTTTACAACCCTCACCAAAACACGTTTCGCCGATGGACTTGGTGGCCTGAGACTTGTCAATAACCTTGAATGGGCTTCCGACGCCCCCATATCTATCCTAACCAAGCCGCGGCGTTGGCAGAATACCAGCTATGGTGCGGCATAAGATTAGGAGATAAAAGTGGATGCAGAAAACGTACCTATTGCGATCATCAACGCACATATGCGGCTTATTGCGTTGAATTTTCAGTCGTGGAAACCCGACGTCGAGAAGTGGTTGCACAGTGTAGAGGCAGAGGAGTCATTGCAGCAGTTGTTGGCGCATGTGCCCTGCTCCCCGACGCTGCATTGAACCCGGTATTGGTACGGTCAAATCAACTGATCTACTGGCGGTTTCACTGATTCCGATATGATTTCTATACGACATGCCACCACTACATCTGTGCGACAGCCACAATCCCGCTACGGTTTGGACAGCTTCCCCGCTGTCCCAAGACGCTGTAGCAATAGCTCGACGCACCTAATTGCCACGGACGGCATTGAGCGGCGTCCAGACTGCCAGCCCTTGTAAGTGACGAACAAAAACACTCTCTTAAGAGGCATTGTCGGCAGGCAGTTGCTTTGTTCCGCTATGCCGACGACGTGGTGATTTGCTGTGAGAGCGAACACGATGCCGCTCGGGGCCGGTACGCACTTAGGCCTCTATGAATTCACTGGCCAGCTTGGCGCCGGCGGGATGCCGCAGGCGAGTTGACTTCGAATCAGGGGCGGCTATTGTTGACCGTTTCGCCCGGCAAGAAGGAGCAACGATGAAACGCAGCGGATCGGACTTCGTCATAACCACCCTCGTCATGCTGAGCCTGCTCGGGCCGTTCGCGCCGAGCGCCTTTGCCGACACCTTCATCGTCTATGGCGCGAGCGGCAACATCGGCAGCTTGATTGTCGAGGAAGCTCTGCGCCGCGGTCACGTGGTCGTCGGTGTTTCGCGCAATCCCGAGAGCTTGCAGATTGAGAACACACATTTCTCTGCTGCACGGGGTGACGTCACCGATCCGGACTCGATCGTCGCGACGGTCCAAGGCGCGGATGCCGTGATCATTGCCGTCGGCGGCGTCGGGCCAGGCAACACGCCCGAGGAAGCGGTCGCTTTTCGAGGCGCGAAAGCCTACATCGAAACAGCCTCCCGGCTCGGCGATGCGACCCCGTACGTCATACAGGTCGGTAGTGGCACGACGCTTAACACGAATGGCGTGCTCGTGTTCGAGACCCTTGACATCGAACCCGGCACCCCCCTGCACGGCCTGTTCCAGGGCCACTGGCTGGCACTCGAGGCCTACCGGCACTCTACGGGTTTCGACTGGACCGTGATGTCGGCGGCGTACGGGTCCATCATGGGGAGGGGCGAGTACACGGGCCGCTATCGGCTCGGGGACCAGGAGACGCTGTTCGATCGAAATGGCTCGAGCTCGCTTTCCAAAGAGGATTACGCGATCGCCGTCATCGACATGGCGGAGAGCCATACGGTGACCGGGAAGCGTGTCGCGGTCGGACCGCCTTACTGAGTAGGCATCGCCACTTCTGATTGATCTGGACGATGCGGTGCTTATGGTGATGTTAGGTCAGCCGCTCGACGGGAAGCGATTCTACGCGAGCCGGGGTCTTGTGAACCGAGATGGCCGGTACCAGATGGCTGCGAGCTACCACACGAATATTCAGGATTCTCCGTCATTCAGGCTCGTCATGGAATAATTCATCGTCATGCATGTCACTCTAAACGGGCCTTTGCGAGAGATGACTGGAAATATAAGTCGCTTGAGTACCTGCCGGGATTTGAATCGTACGTTGATGCATAGATTGCTCAAATTCCGTTAGCTCAATGACCGCTGTCGCGAATCTGGTGGATTAGTTATTAATCTTTCGCCAGAACAACGGCAGGCGCTTATTGATACGGTCGCTCCAATTTATGATGAAGCAAGAGAACGCTATAGCCCAGAACTCTTAAACTTAGTAGGCCTATAACTTACTTCTAAAATCACTACCGCTACGGCAAATTGATAAGAATGAAACGCAATTTATCAAAAATTATTCTCACTATAACAAGCGCACTGGCGGTCACAACAGCAGCGGCGCATCATGGCGCTGCCCCCTATGACAACACCTCGACCAAAACCGTGATTGGAACTGTCACTGACTTTCGATTTTTTAATCCTCATGTGTTGATTTATATTGATGTATTACAAGACAACGGCGAAACAGTTAACTGGTCTGGTGAATTAACAAGCCCAAATCGACTCGCCAGAGCTGCGGGCGGCGCTAGCGGTAACGTCAATTGGAGCAAAGATATACTGCTTCCTGGAGATGTAATCGAGCTTAGCGGCAACCCTGCACGCAATGGGGCTCCCTCTTTACGTCTTCGCCAAGTCATTGATGCCAAAGGTATCACCCTAGTAGGTGGCAACAGCGGTGCAGCAACCACAACTCCAGCGGCTCGACTCGCGTCAAAATCTATCGCTGCCTCCGCTGATGGGATTGGAGATTTATCCGGGGTCTGGATGCGCGCAGAGAACGAACCCTACGCCAACTATGCCTTTAGCGCAGAATTGCCGCCTATGACAGATTGGGCAATAGAAAGATATCAAGCTGCGAAACCTACATACGGTGAAAACGGCGTGACGGTAGCTGACACCAATGACCCTGTTTACCAATGCCTCCCTCCAGGCACACCGCGTATTTATTTTCACCCACGCCCTTTCGAAATCATCCAAACTCCTGGGCGCGTACTAATCAGTTACGAATATCAACAACTACTTCGCGCCATATACACCGACGGTCGCCCTCATCGCAATGACCTTGCTCCATCATGGATGGGCGACTCTACCGGACATTGGGAAGGCGATACACTGGTCGTCGAATCAGTCAATTTCAATGACAATACTTGGATTGACCGTCGTGGGGTCCCTCATAGCGATCAATTGCAAGTAGAAGAACGCTTCTATCGTAATGATGATGGTCAATTAATTATCGACATCATTGTCAATGACCCAGTAGCCTTCACTGAACCGTGGACTGGCCGAAAAACTTTCGAGTCCGTTCCGTGGACGATAGAAGAGTTTGTCTGCTTAGATAACTTGTCGTTTCAAGAGTTCGAACAAATCCTGTTAGAGCATGACAACTAACCCATGCCCTCCCTCTTCACGGAACTCCGCCGCCGTAACGTTCAAGGTCGATCGTGCTCACGACGACCTCGTTGCTAAAGTCGCTCTGATTTCCAGCCGAGTTGAGTGTGGTAATCACTATAAACCAAGAGCCTGAACTCGGTAAATCCAGTACGTAAGTGACCAATCCT
>SMWK01000035.1 GCA_004356895.1 Gammaproteobacteria bacterium | reverse complement strand
GATTGGTCAACTCAGTGGCCGCGCCGCCGGCCAGTCGGTGTTTCACCTACACGTCCATATCGTCCCGAGACATGGCGGGATCGATTTCCGGTTGCACGCGCAAACCGTAGCACCGGCGGAACAGCTCGCAGCGAGCGCCGAGAAAATCCGCAAGGTACTGGCTGGGTGATACCTACGAGTCACTCTGCAGGGGGGGCAGGTTTACGGTCGATCAGATACGGTCCGATAAGCAGAGCATATTGTGCCCGCAGATGATCTTCTATTGCTTGCCTCGGCATGTTCGGTTCCATTATGTAGGTGGTCGTCGCCTGCTGGTTGAGCGCAAACACCGTGTCGGTAAGCAGCCGTGTATCGATATCTGCGTCGAGATCGCCAGCCACCTGAGCGGTGTTGAACAGCACTTTAAGAACCCGATGGGCCGCTTCAGCGATGAGTTGGTAGACATTCCCGGCTTCGGGTTGCTCGCCGAACCTGTCGATAACGACGATGCGCCACAGATGCCGGTCATGATGGGAAATGACGTCCAGCCGCAGTCGAGTGACCCCGTCCAGGGTGGCGAGCAGGTCGCCGTCGTAGCGATCGATGAGCGCCTCGATCTCGTTACTGGCGTGGGTTACGTCTTCGGTCAATATAGCCTGCAGGATGAGTGCTTTGGTGGGAAAATAGTTGTAGAGGGTCTGATAGCTGATCTCCGCAACCGCGGCAATATCGCGCATCTTGGCTTGCTCATAGCCGAGTGTGCGGATGAGCCCATCGGCGGCGGAGAGAATGTCCCGGCGCGCGCGGGCTTTTTTCTGTTCTCTCAGGGACATCTATTGGTAACTTTTGGTAACAATATTTTTGACATGGTCAATATTTAGAGCGAATATAGATATTGCCCGAATTGAGGATGGTGTCAATGCGAATCTTCCAGCTGATTGTTATCGTACTGCTCGGATTGGAGAACGCCTCCGGGGATGCCATTGACTCTGCAGAGATGACTGCACATGAGCTTCTTACCTCAGCCATGGATCTCCAGAGCGGTGTCGTTACTTCGTACACGGAAGCGATAATGGTGGTTCATCGCCCGGATTGGGAGCGGACCTCTCACATGGTCGTATGGACCCGTGGTCGGGAAGATGTGTTGATCCGTTTTACTGCTCCAGCCAAAGATGCGGGTAACGCGACGCTGAAGCTTGCCGAGAAAATGTGGACGTTCACCTCGAAGCTCAATCGCAGCATACGCCTACCCTATAGTCTGATGTCGCAAAGTTGGGGGGGCTCGGATTTTTCCTACAACGATTTATCCCGTACAGACATTCTGTTACACGAATACGATCTCAGCATCGTGGAGCGTAATCAGGTTGATGGTCATACCGTTTATGTCATTGAAGCGATACCGCATGAAAATGCACCCGTGGTGTGGGGCAAGGAAGTGCTTGTTATCCGTGACGACTTCGTCCTGCTCAAACAGACGTTTTACGATCAGGATTTCGAGCCCTTGAAGGTCATGGAAACAACGGAAATCAAAGAGCTTGGTGGGCGTGTGTTCGGCACCAAGCTGCGTATGGTGAAGTTGGAAGCGCCGGAAAGTTACACGGAGTTTCACACTCTCAAAGCGGAATTCGACCTGGAGCTGGATGACCGGCTGTTCACCTTGTTTTCCCTGCAGTCAGGTGCTCGTTGAGTGAGTGAAGCGCCGGCAAACGTCGTACAGACTGGGCGGCCGCGGGGAACCCCATTGCTGGCAATGCAGATCGGCTGGCGTAACCTCTGGCGCAACAAGCGTCGGACCTGGTTGACTGCTGGGGGAATCGCCTTTGCGATTCTGTTGGTGGTGTTCTCCATGGCGATGCAGTTTGGTTCGTATGAGAGCATGACGGAGAACGCAACCTCGTTACTCACCGGCCATCTGCAGATTCAAAACCCTGCGTATGTCGACAATCAACGCATCGAATACACCGTTGTTGAAGCGACGGCACTGCGTCGGCAGATCGAAGCAATACCCGGCGTTATAGCCGTCGCCCCCAGGGTGGAAGCTTTTGTTCTGGCCTCGGTGGGCGAGCGTAGCTCAGGCGTGCAGATTCTGGGCGTAGATGTTGCGGCGGAGCAGCGTGTGGTACGTTTTTTTAAATTCGTCAAGCAGGGCCGTCTCATCCAGGCTGCCGACGATGCGGTGCTCGGGCTGGCGCTGGCGCGCAACCTGGGATTGGGTGTTGGCGATGAGTTGGTGCTTCTGGGGTCGGCTAAAAAAGGTGGCATGGCCGCGCTTGCCCTCACCGTGGTAGGCATATTCGAATCCGGCATGGCGGAGTTGGACCGCGGATTGTTGCTTGCCCAGATCGAGACCGTGCAGAATGCCTTTGATTTAGCTGACGAGGTACACACCTTCGCGATCAGGGTTGCGGATCTGGAGGAGATCGACACGATAATCGGCGCGTTGCAGAAAGAAATCGTGCGCGATGACATTGTCGTACGCCACTGGGACGAAGTGTTGCCGGAACTGCGGCAGATGATCGAGTTAGATAGGCTGAGTGGTGAGTTTCTGTACTGGATCATCATGATTCTGGTGGCGTTCAGCGTCGTCAACAGCTTCATCATGACGGTGTTCGAGCGAACCCGGGAATTTGGCATGTTGCTCGCTCTGGGCACTCGACCTTTGAGCATCGTCACGTTGGTACTCTGGGAGGCGTTGTTCATGTGGGTGCTGGGCGCACTGATCGGCTTGAGCCTAGCGACTGGCTTGATCTGGTGGCTCGCGGAAGTGGGCATCTACATGGGGGAGAGCATGGAGGAGATTGCTGCGCAGTTTTATATGCCTGCCCGAATTTATCCGTCTTTCAGCGCCGAAGCGATGCTGACCGCTCCACTCGTCATGCTCATCGGCACCTTGCTCGCAGCACTCGTGCCGGCACTCAGAATACCCCTTATGCAACCCGTTGAAGCGCTGCGAGCGGAGTAGGCAACCATGGCGGAAATTGCGCTCCCCAGCACATTGATGAGCAAACCAAGAGCCCGGATCAGAGGCCATCTTTTTGCCATTGCCTGGCGCAATTTATGGCGCAACCGGCGCCGTACCTGGCTTACTGCCGGTGGTATTGCGTTTGCCGTGTGGATGTTGATTTTTGCCCGTTCCATGCAGGATGGAACTTTCATCATCATGATCGATAACGCGGCCCGCATGATGACCGGCCACATCCAGGTGCAACATCCCGACTACCAGGACGATCCACGCGTGGAGAATACCCTGCAGCAGGCCACACTGATTGCGGAGCAGGTCGCCGCTCACCCGGATGTTGAGCAGGCATCGCTGCGCGCCCAGGCTTTTGCGCTGGTCTCGTTTGGTGAGCGCAGTTTTGGTGCCCAGATCATGGGTGTAGAACCCGAAAAAGAAATAACCTGGTCAACGCTTGCGAGTATGCAGCTCGAGGGTCGCTATCTCGAAAAATCAGGTGAGGCCTTTCTCGGCTCGGTGCTTGCGAGGAACTTAAGCGTTGGGATCGGTGATGAAATTGTGCTGCTTGGCTCTGCCAAGGAAGGGGGTATTGCCGCCGTTATCGCAACCGTTGTCGGTACCTTTACATCGGGTCAGGCGGAGATTGATCGAGCACTGGTGCAGATAACCCTCGATGATTTTCGCGAGGGTTGGGAACTTGCGGCCGATGAGGCCCATGCCGTCATCGCCGTCACGAATGCGGTAACAGGCAGCGATGAGGTCGCCGCTTCGTTTGCCGGGTCGAACCGGGTAAGCCTCGGTTGGACGGATCTCATGCCGGAAGTACAGCAGATGGTCGAGATGAAACAGGTGGGTACGGAATTGTTTTTTGTGTTGATCGCCGTCATCGTCACGTTCAGTGTGGTCAACACCTTCATGATGACGGTCTTCGAGCGCACCCCGGAATTTGGCATGTTGATGGCCATCGGCATGCGGCCAGGTTCCATCATGCTGCAACTTTTTGTCGAAGCGTTCTGGTTGTGTTCTCTGGGTCTGCTGTTGGGTTTGGGCGTGAGCTTCGTAATGATCACGATAACGGCCGCCACTGGCATACCCTTGCCAGCAGAAGCCACCGAAATGCTCGCCAACTACAACCTACCCGATCGTATGTATCCCGCATTCAGCTTGGACGCGGCCGTCGTCGCGTGTGTGGCCATGTACATCGGCACACAACTTGCGGCGCTCATTCCAGCACTCAGAGTGCAGCGGATGCGTCCACTGGATGCGTTGCGGGCACGGGAGTAGTACAAAAATATGCCTTTGAAATTACTGGTGCAGCTTTCCGCCCGTAACCTCACCCGTCACAAGCGGCGCAACTTCATGTTGTTGATGGCCATCTGCGTGGCCGTCGCTGGTGTCACCTTCATGAACAGCCTCATTCGCGGCTTCCAATACGACATGCAGGAGTCTGCTGTCGCCAACCTCACCGGCCATGTGAAGATCCTGGCGCCCGGCTATCTGGACGACCCCAGCATCCAGAAGAGTTTCAAGTTAGCCAACGACTGGCAGCCTGATATTGCGCCTGAAGAACTGGATGGCTGGGCGGCAAGGATACGTATACCCGCCGTCATTATGAGTGAAAGGGAAACTCGCGGCATTCAGTTCGTCGGCGTCGACCCTGCTCAGGAATCTATCTCGTTTCTGGGCGATGCGGAATACGATGGAGAATCGCTGCGTGATGCCAGTGACAGACGCGTGGTGATTGGGCGCGCCTTAGCAGAACAGTTGGAAACCAAAGTCGGTCGGCGACTGGTCATCATTACTCAGGGAGCGGATGGGCTCAATCGAGAGATGGGCTTTCGAATCGCAGGTTTTTACGATGCCGAAGGCACCGGCCTCGAGAAGATTTTCGTGTTCACCGGCATCAAGACATTGCAGAACATGGTGGATGCCGAGGTGTTTACAGAGGTGTCCATCAAACTTACTGGCACTCCTAAAGAGTTCACCATTAAGGCAACCTTATCCAAATTCTTCACCGGGCTCGTCGTGCTCGATTGGCAGGAGTTGGAACCACAGGCAGCCGCGATGTTCGTATTTGCCGATGCCGCTATTTTCATCTGGTTCCTCATCATGATGGGCGCCCTCATATTTGGCCTTGTCAATACGCTCATCACTGCAGTAATGGAGCGGGTGCGAGAGCTTGGTATGCTCCGGGCCGTAGGTATGCGTCCCGGCGCGGTCATCGTGCAGGTGGTGCTCGAGTCCACTTTCATGATGGCGCTTGGGGTAACGATCGGTATCGGCATTGGGGTCGGGCTCGTATTCTTGGCTGGTGAAGGCATCGATCTCACCCAGTGGGCACAAGGTAT
>SMWK01000034.1 GCA_004356895.1 Gammaproteobacteria bacterium | reverse complement strand
GAGGGAGTCGAGGCGGGCCTTGACGCGGCAAAACCTGGCAACCGCTGCGAGGATATCGCCAGCGCATTTTTCAGCACCCTCGAGAAACACGGCTTTGAAAAAGACAGCCGCACGGGCTATTCGATCGGCCTGAGTTACCCGCCCGACTGGGGCGAGCGCACCATGAGTTTCCGCAGTGGCGACAAGTCGGAGTTGCAGCCAAACATGTGTTTTCACTTTATGCCGGGCTTGTGGGTAGACGATTTCGGGCTGGAGATTACCGAGAGTATCCGCATTACCGAAACGGGGTTTGAATTGCTCGCAGAAGTGCCACGCAAGCTGCAAGTCAAGAAATAGCCGTCATATTGTCTATCCGGCGCGCGCCGGAATAACGAACGAGTCGGTTTTTGTATTAAGTAAGTGTCATTCTGTTCTGACCCTGCTTTTACACCGGAATGGATTTATCCTTTTGCGATAAATATTCCACGGCGTTTATGAATTAAGTAAACTGTCCCCAAAAATCTGTCCCCAAAAATAGTCATGCCACCGCAGAGCGATATTTCTTCCATCTATGGCGCAGTTCACCTACCATATAGTTGCGAATCAATGGATGGTTAGGAAATGTTGGTTCATATCTCATCACCCTGCGTCAAGGCACACTGTATGGATTTACCTGTACCTATAGCCTGCACATGGTCACGGTGATCGGGAGTTTTCATCCACGCGCCAGGACTAATTTTTTACTAATAATCAGGAGGCATGAATGTTTACCAAGTACAAATTTCAAGACTCACGAAGAAGCTGCGCCCATCGAGTTGCCGCATTGGCAGCGGTGACCGTTTTCTCGCTCGGTCTGTCCGGGCAGGTGCTGGCGCAGGCGGACTGCTTGAACCCCGACGCCCTGACGTTTGCCATCATCCCAACCGAGGAGACCGTGGCGGAACTGCAGCTCTACCAGCCGGTAACCGACCGCATGGCGGAATTGACCGGCAAGAAAATACAGTTCTTCATGCCGACCTCCTACGCATCGGTGGTTGAGGGAATGTTGAGCGGTTTTGTGCATGTCGGTGTTCTCGGACCCTACACCTATGTCATCGCCAACTCCAAAGATCCCAACATCGAAGTTTTTGCCACTTATGCCAAGCGGCCAGGTCACCTTCAGGAGGAAGGTCCCGGCTACCGTGGCGTCCTGGTGACCAAGAAGGGCTCTAAGTTCACCACCATTGAATCCCTGAAGGGAGCCGTGCTCGGCCTTACGGACCCGGGCAGCACGTCGGGCAACCTGATGCCGCGCGTGGTGTTTTCGAAAATCATCGGCATGAGTCTGGATGATTACTTCAGCAAGGTGGTGTACACGGGAAGCCACGAGCTTTCAACGGTGGCGGTAGACCAGAACAAGGTCGATGCAGCCTTTGTCGCCACCCACCGATTCGACAATGTGATCGACAAGGGCGAGGTTGAACTGGACGATTTCAATGTGCTGTGGAAGTCCGATCCGATCCCGCAGGACCCGTTCGTCTACCTCAATACGCTGTGTGACGACATCAAGAAAAATATCGAGGCCACGTTCCTCGGTCTCAATGACCAGCCCGGGGCCAAGAAATTCCTCGATAACGTCAAATCCAATAAATTCGTCCGCATGACGTCCTCCGACTACGACATCATCCGCGCATTGAAGAAGGCCAAGGACGCACGCAAGTAGCAGGGAAACGCTTCCCGCTGGTAGTGGCCGGTCGGACGATTTCCAGATCCGTCCGGCCCTGCCTTTCGATCCTCGTGTTTCAATGAATTATTTCTCAAGCCAGGAGGTTGTGCATGGCGGTTTTGGAAGTCCGTGACCTATGCGCTCGCTATTCAGCCAGCGGCCCCGAGGTTCTGAAGGGCATCTCGTTTAGCGTCGAGGCCGATGATTTCTTTGCTGTCATCGGCCCCAGTGGCTCCGGAAAATCGACCCTGATACGCTGCATCAACCGGCTGGTGAATCCGAGTGGCGGCGAAATCTTATTCTACGATCGCGAGGTTACCAAGCTGCGCGGCCGCCAATTGCGCTTGCTGCGGCGTGACATCGGCATGATCTTTCAGGAATTTAACCTCATCGATCGCATGAGCGTCATGGACAATGTGCTGTCCGGCCGCCTTGGCTACACTGGCAATCTGCGCACTTTGTTTCGCGCCTTCCCACGAGACGACATTCAGCACGCCTTGAACCTCCTCGACCAGGTCGGATTGTTGGAATTTGTGGACAAGCGCGCCGACGAACTCTCCGGTGGCCAGCGCCAACGGGTCGGTATTGCCCGTGCGCTGATGCAGAACCCGAAACTTTTGTTGCTCGACGAACCCACTTCGGCCCTCGACCCGAAGATTTCCCGCGAGGTCATGTCGCTCATTAAACGGATGACCACTGAACTCAAGGTGCCCTGTCTGTGCAATATTCACGACGTCACACTGGCCCTCGAGTTCTGCAACAAGATTATTGGTCTTCAGGACGGCAAAAAGATGTTCGACGGTCCCGCCGAGGAAATGGATCAGTCCATGCTCGACAAAATTTACGAAATGGAAGTCCTCTAGCCGATCATGAACAAAGCTCTGGCACCGCCAACCGCTGCGAAACCAACGGTCGACGACATCATTCGATCGCAGCGCCGGACCCGCTATGCCAGGGGCGCCTTCTTTACACTGCTTCTCATCATGGTAGTGTGGAGCGTCAAGGTCACGGTGATCGATGACACCGATTGGGCGCGGATCGGCTCCCTGGCAAACGTGTTAAAGGCGACCAACCGATTCATCGGTATCGATTTTTCACTCTTCCCAACGCTCATCGGGCCGGCCATCGAAACCCTGATGATTGCCTGTCTGGGAACCTTGCTGGGTGTCATTCTGTGCATTCCAGCGGCTTGGTTCGGGGCGCACAACATCACCCCTTACAAACCTATCACCTATCCCCTGGCGCGCCTGATGATGACCCTCAGCCGCTCTATTCACGAGATCGTCTGGGCGCTGTTCTTCGTCGCCGCCGTCGGTCTGGGCCCCCTCGCTGGGGTTCTCGCCCTGGCCGTGCGCTCCATCGGGTTTATCGCCAAGATGACCGCCGAGGCGATCGAGGATATAGACCCCGGGCCGGTCGACGCGATTCGCGCCACCGGTGGCAACGACTTCCAGGTGGTGATCTACGGCATCCTACCCCAGGTGCTGCCCCAGGTGCTCAGTGTCGTCGTGTTCGAATGGGAAATTAACATTCGCCGCTCGGCGATCCTGGGACTGGTTGGCGCAGGTGGTCTGGGTTTGGTCTTCTTCCGGCAGATGAACACCTTCAACTACCATGGCGTGACCACGGTCATTCTCGCCATACTGCTGTTGATTTTGCTCGGCGAGGTGTTTTCATATTTTGCCCGCAAAGCGGTGATCTGATGAACCGGGCCCTGGATCGGCAACCGGCGACGCCGCAGCGCGAGTGGAGCCGCTTCAAGTTTCCCGGCTCGTTGATCAAATACGGCATCTGGCTCTCGATACTGGTGTTTCTCGCCTATACCGTGAAATACCTGGACATACCGCTGGATCGATTGTTGGGCATGTTCGGGCGCTTGGGATCAACTCTCGCCAACAGATACTATCCGCCCGACATCGAATACATCATGGACCTCGACTACCTGGAATATGTCGTTGAGACTATTCAGATGGCCTATCTGGGCGCGTTATTCGGACTGTTGGCGTCTATACCCCTGGGTTGGTTCGGCTCTTACAACATGACCCCGAGCCGCCTTTACGTCTTTCCGATCGCACGGTTGATTTCCATGGGCTGCCGCTCCGTGCACGAGATGATCTGGGCGATTCTGTTCGTCACCATCATCGGTTTCGGAATGCTGCCCGGTGTGCTGGCGCTGACGTTTTTCTGCACCGGTTTCGCCGCCAAACTGTTCGCCGAGGAGATCGAGGCCATCGACATGGGTCCGGTGGACGCGATGCGCGCGAGCGGCGCCAACCTGTTTCAGATCATGCTGTTTGGCGTCTTTCCGCAGGTGCGTGTCGCCTTTACCGGCATCGCAATTTATACCTGGGACGTGGCCTTCCGGGCGGCCACGGTGGTCGGCTTCTTCGGCGCCGGCGGCATGGGCTGGTACCTGAAGCGCAATATCCTGCAGATCGAGACCGAACGGGTCGCGGCGATCCTGCTATCCATCATTTTCCTGGTATTGATTTCCGAGGTCCTATCCGCCTGGGCTCGCGCCAGAGTCATGAAGATGAAATAGCAGATACTATTATTTCTCGATAGGGAACTGAACCGCCGTCGAAATAGATGCTACTTTTACTGTTTACTGCGCGTTTGAAGGCAGCTCAAGCATCAGGTGTGCCAGTAATGTCTCGTCCTGGCTGCATAGGGTTCCGGTGCATTTAGGCTTACCGTCGACAAAATATATTGCATTGCTTCAACCTGTTTATCCCCACGCATAGTCGTAATCATTTAGGCAGATCAGCGCCAGAGAAAAAATACTCATGACAGCTGGAAATCCCACATCGAGGGAACATTTGTTCCACCCAGGGCGTATCGCCAACAGAACTAAAGCTGACATTCGGAAAAATTTTGTGTAGGCCTCTAATCTGACCACGGACTAAATGGCTCTCGCGGTTTCGTGTGTCATCATAAGGCACCTATTCTTTACTACTGGAAGCGGTCCTTATACTTGCGGGTGGAATTGGGTAGATCGAATTTGCCCATTTGATCAACCGGCGCTAGACTCGACGTTCACTCTGAATCGCATGGAAGCGAATCATGTCCACCGTTGGCACGGCAAGGAACGCCTGCGCGGGCTCCGGCGCTTTTCTCTATCAGCGCCATCGGCCCGAGAAGACGCTACTCTATCAGTTGGTCTCGAAGCACTACCCGGTTTTCAGACAGCAGTTGGCCGAGGAAGGCAGGATACTGCCGGGCTATGTGAAGCGGGAATTCGAAGACTATCTGAAGTGCGGGAGGCTTGAACACGGATTCCTACGGGTACGGTGCGAGACTTGCCACGAGGAACGCTTGGTCGCTTTCAGTTGCAAGCGCCGTGGTTTCTGCTCCAGTTGCGGTGCGCGCCGCATGGCCGAGAGTTCAGCCTTGCTGGTAGATGAGGTATTCCCGCATCAACCGGTGCGCCAATGGGTGCTCAGTTTTCCATTCCAACTGCGTTTTCTCTTCGCCAGCCGCCCGTTGATCACAGGCCAGGTGCTGGGGATCGTTTACCGCGTCATCTCCATGCATTTGCTCAAGAAAGCAGGTTATTCGAGAAAGACAGCCCGGGGAGACACGGTATCAATGATCCAACGGCTTAGCAGTGCCCAATCCTACACAAATGAGATTTCTAATTCTTTGTCACCGTCAAATGTCCGCTTCGGGCTGCCATTTCAACTGGTCAACGCAACACTTTATCTTTAAATTAAAAGAT
>SMWK01000033.1 GCA_004356895.1 Gammaproteobacteria bacterium | reverse complement strand
GCGTCGGCATTAAGTCAACTTCGGCCTGCAGGTCGGCGTGTTGGAACGGTTGCTCCGGTGCTTGAGCACTATAGATGCCGAAAGCATGTTTAGTGATGAACCCGCCATTTGCGGTGATGAGACCTTTGGCTTCGGGCGAAGCGCGCAGCAGCCCTACCATACGTGCGATAGAGTGCATCACATAGTTGTTCATAGGCCCCCCCGCGAAGGTGAGTCCACCCGTGACGGTGAGCGGACGGTGCAGGTCGAAGCCGATCTCGAGTGCCGATACCTGCACGGCTACGGGGAAGCAACTGTAGAGATCCACGTGCTCGATATCGCCGGGTGTGAGGCCTGCGAACTCCAGACATCTGGCAGCGGCAATGCGGATCGCGGGTGAGCTGTAGAAGTTATCACGATTGGAAAGGTAATAAGGATCGTGAGCGTCAGTGCCCGCCCAGGGATAGATCCAGCGTGACTCATCGATACCCAGTGCGCGTGCCTTCGATGTAGAGCACAGAATGAGTGCGGCACCCTGGTCTACATTGCTGTTCGAGTTCATGAACTTTGGGTAGGGGAACGAAACGGGTCGATTGAGTTTAGAGGGAGTGCGAATCTCTTCGGCACTTTTGGCTTCGCGAATCCAGGCGTGTGGGTTTGCCGCGGCAACGTCGCTGAAACCAGCCCAGAGCTCGGAGATGCGCACCAGATGGTCTTCGATAGACTCACCCAGATGATGCCTGAGGGCATTCTCCATCATGGGATAAACCTGGATAGGACGCCCGATATGGGCTGCCTTTTCAGCCTCGTGGCGCATCAACTTGGATGTCCCGATCCGTCGATTCGGCTCGCCGGGAAGTTCTCGCCAGGTCAGCTCTACACCTGCCCGCCGTGCTTTCGCCTGGCTGTTGCCGCACTCTGCACCCGTGATGATGATGATTTCCTGATCACCGCGCTGGATTTCGAGGGCTGATAGATTGACCACAGACTGCACAAAGTTGCCCCCGAAGGGGGCGATGGCAGTCTCTACACCGTTTGCGCCGATCGCTTCCGCTATGGCAGTGGCCGGGTTGCCGTAGGGCCACATACCTCGAATGACCCGTATCGACTTAGCCCCGGTCAGCAGTGCCGGGCATTCGGCATCCATGCTTGCGTTTTGAACGGCTTCGATCATGAGATCGATCGGTTCCTTGCCGGATCCAGGTTCTGCTACGCGTTGCTCCAATTGCGCTACGCCGACGAGCACGGGTATGTTGGTCATAAAGCGAGTTACCGTTGATACGACAAAAAGTTCGGCATAATACCGTGGGATCACATCTTATCGAAACGACGGGTTGTAGTTGTCATATGCGCATTTTTATCAATAACACGTCAATTCGATCGTTGGACGTCGAGTTGAGTGCCACCGACGAGGTAATTATTCTGCAATCTTTGAGCGGCGGTTGAGATCGTTGGTAGAGCGCTCGAGACAACGTGTTGGCACTTTACCTAGCTTAAGCGAATTCGATTCGGGGGATGACTTTTCCCCTGTCGCCCCGCTAAGCTTCCAACCGTATATCTGGTATAGAGACGACAACAACAATGAAGTATGCAGCAATAATCTTCATGGGATTAGCCATGAGCGTAGTTACGGAATTTACCGAATCAGCCGAAGGTCCAGGTGCAGAATATGAAATACCTCAAGCACCAACACATTGGCTGGCCACCGGAAACAAAGGTGGTGGCTCGGGTCCAGTAACCCAAGAAAAGCTCAATGCGTCTCACACCGCTAAAAGCAGTTGGTTACATTATTACGGTGACTATCGAGGTTACAGACACAGCGCGATAGATAACATAACCCCACAAACAGTCGGCAATCTCGAATTCGCATGGGGTATGGCTGCGGGTACTCAAGGGCCGTTTGAAACATCACCCGTCGTCTATGACGGCATCATGTACGTGACGACCTCCTACAACAGACTCATTGCCGTCAATCCCGGATCGGGTGAAGTTATCTGGCGGTACGACTATCAGAATCCTGAGGATCTTAGAATTTGTTGTGGCCCCAACAATCGAGGTGTGGCCATCGGCGGTGATCTCGTAGTCATGGGAACCCTCGACGCGAAGCTCCTGGCATTTCATCGTCTCACCGGAGCCCTCGTGTGGGAGACGGTGATCACCCCATACCAAAGAGGTTTCAGCGTGACGGGAGCGCCCCTGATAGCCAATGGCCGGGTGTATATCGGCGTAGGCGGTGGCGAATACGGAATACGTGGTTTTTTTGATGCCTATGATCTTGCAACAGGGGAGCGTCTGTGGCGTCACTACACGATACCCACTGACGGGGAACCCGGCGTAGAGACCTGGGCTGGGGAAAGTTACCGGATCGGTGGTTCACCCACCTGGAACACGGGCACTTACGACCCGGAAACCGATACCATTTTCTGGGCCACGGGCAACCCGGGACCTGACTGGAATGGTGATGACCGCGAAGGCGATAATCTCTACTCCGATTCCCTGCTGGCAGTAGATCCTGAAACCGGTGAGCTGAAGTGGTATTTTCAGTTCACGCCTCATGACATTTGGGATTACGACGGCAACACGCAGATCATCCTGCTAGACGTCGAAGTGAACGGCGAGATGGTCAAGGTTGTCGGTCATGCTGACCGAAACGGTTACTACTACCTGATCAATCGGGAAAACGGTAGCTACATTTTGGCAGAGCCTTACGTTGCTGAAATCAACTGGGCCACAATCGATGAAACGGGAAGGCCCGTTGTCAGACCCGGGGCAATTCCCACGGGAACACATACGGATCGAGTTTGCCCCGGGCATGCCGGTGGCATGAATGCAGCCTACACGGGGGCCTACAATCCGAACACGGGCCTCTATTACGTCAACAGTATTGAATCCTGTGAAATCATCGAAAAGGGTATGGCGATTTTCATCGAAGGATCCACCTACCTTGGTGGCTCGTTTCAGTCCGTCGATGCCGAAGCGGGTACAGGTTACGGGGATCTGGTTGCAATCGATGCGTCATCGGGTGAGGTCGCATGGCGGCATCGAGAGGCCAACGGGTTGCTTTCAGGTGTGGTATCCACGGAAGGTGGGGTCTTGTTCACAGGCACAGTAGATGGCAGGTTTCTGGCCCTTGATGCAGCCACGGGTGAAGTTTCCTGGGAAAAGCGAGTGGGCAGCATTGTCCGAGGTCAGCCGATTGTCTATGAATATGAAGGTGATTCGTATGTGGCAATCGCAACTGGCGGCTCTAATGGAGTGGAGTTTTTTACTGGCGGTTTTTCATCCATGCCAGACAACACTTACCTGTTTGTTTTCCGCCTGGGTAACTAGTGGAATGCCTGCGAAAAATCAGGTGGTCGGAGCTTTTACCTGCCGCGACTCCTATATCGCCCGCCGCGGCGCTGATATCCGCCGCGGCGCTGCTTGCCTCTTGTCAGGTGTCATCGATACATTCGGAGCCAAGTCCTGTTGACGTGTATAAAGAAGACCCGGTTGCCGTCTCCCGCGGTGGTGCCATTTTCCGGAGTGTCTGCAGCGGGTACTGCCACCAGACTACGCCCACGACTGGCGACGCGCTGTTCCTGTTCGACTGCAGCTGGAAACACGGCGGCTCTGATCAGGAAATTTTCCAGACAATCACCACTGGCGTGCCTGATACGCGGATGATCGGGTTCGCCGACAACCTGCCTGAAGGTTATGCAGACACCTGGCGTATCATCGCCTGGCTCCGTACCCGTTCACAATGTGATGATCTGAATCCTTAAACTCGGATTAGCTGTGTGGGTTGGGTTTCCGCTTCGAGATATCTTCGTGCAGCCATGCCAATGCGTCGACGCGTTCCATGGCAATGGAATAGCCATGATCGTACAGTCGAAATAGCGCTTCGCGGAGTTCATTGCGCAAAGGCACGCCGCTGTACACGCCATGTTCGAAGCGAATGATGGAGGGTCGACAAACAGTGAGGTCGAGCCCGGCAAGAATCTGCATATCGTAACCTTCGGTATCGATCTGCAACAGATCGAGGTGTCCAATTTTTTCCTGTTCGAGAAGTTTTGCCAGAGAAATCGCAGGCACCTCTACCTCAATGATGTCTTCCGCTTGGATTCCGGTTCGCTTGCTTGTCAGTTCGTGCCTACCCCTGTTGAATGACGCGATACCAGACATATCGATAATTTTCGGGTCGGGGCGGTACAAGGTAACTCGATCCAGTTCTTCGTGGATGGCAATATTCAGCTTTCTGATCTGCGGATGTCTCTCATAGGTTTTGCATAACCTTTCGAATACGTCCGGTAGCGGCTCTACCACGATACCCGCAACGCGATTGGCGGAGACGAACGCATTAATCGGGTCGTGGGAGAAACCATCGTTAGCGCCAATCTGCAGAAAGAAAAATTCAGCCTCAGCTTGTTTGATACGTGCTAATCGCCTAACCATCAGCGCTTCCAAGCTGTGGCTTTTTACAGTGCGCTCTACAACAAGCCCCAATTGCGCCAACGCAATACCCGCACGCCGCGACGCTATTTGACGGTATCGGTTGAAAACGTTGACCAGATCAGCCATTCGCTGAGGGGACTCGACTAGAGGGAAGCGCAGATTAAACCCCGGATAGGTATTGAATTCCACGGACACGAGTTCAGAACTAATCGCGAGGGAAGGGCGACCAGCATGAAAACTGGACAACGCAACGTAGAATCAATCATGCTCCGCCGGAAATTGCTGAACGTTGTTTGGTATATCTACGCTCGGCAGTTTACTCGATGTCCAGATGTGGATCGCGCTGGACATATCAAGAGGATTGTCCAGCGTCCCGCCTTTGATGCTGACCGTCTCCGACCCACCTTCGGGCTCATGCCAGAGTCGTGAGCCGCAGTTTAGGCAGAAGGCGCATTTGACCCGTCCCCCGCTATCGGTGCGGCGAGCCCAGAATTTTGGCACGCCCTGTATCACGCGAAACCCCGTATGCGGGACTATGTAGGAAATTCCGAATGCCGAGGAAGATTGTTTTTGGCATTCTCGACAATGGCAGACATAGAGTTCGGATGGTCCACCAACGCTTTCATAACGCACCTCGCCGCACTGACACCTGCCGGTTTGCATCCCTTTGCATCCTTCATCGTTCGCCTTGATGAGCTTAACGTTTTAGTTCTTAGGTTTGCGACAACTAACTGTCCGCAGGTCGTCGTTCATGCGGAAAACGAGCATTAAAACCGCTGCTGGTTTGATTTGGTCGTCAGCTC
>SMWK01000032.1 GCA_004356895.1 Gammaproteobacteria bacterium | reverse complement strand
CACCCCATGCAGCGTACCGAATGCAGCCGAAATGCAGTTCTCGATGGGTGCGAGCGTGCTTGCGACACTTCGGGCAGCAAAGGTACCGGCGTTGAAGCTGTGTTCGATTTGCAGCACCTGCACAGCCTCAAAAGCACGACGCGCGGATTCGACCTCCGGCGCGCGTACGTATTCGAGGAAACGACCGACCAGGGTGGGTGTTTCGCTCATGATAAGTGGCTTGCGCGCGAGATGGGTCGCGATGAGTTCGGGTACTTTTGCAGCGATCACCAGACCTTGCGCGGCTTCGCCATAGTCTGCGAATTCGTCTGGATGGTCCAACAACGGTGCCATGCCCTGGAGAACGTGCATGGGATGCGTTTCCTCGGGCAGGCTCAACAACAGATCCGTTTCCCGGGGGCTTAACTGGGCGACTTTGAGCAGCCGCTCCTCCAGCACGGAGTCGAGTGTGCCGTTGACTACCAGCGACGCGACGTGGCCAAATGGTAGGTCGATCAACTCGTCAATGTCGTAGCCGCGATAACTCAACTTGCCGGCTTTTCCATCAACCAGCGAAATAGAGGTCGTGTCCACCACGACGCCTTCCAGTCCTTTCATGATTTTCGTCACGGTTTGGCTCCCTGAATCAGGTGCGTTCAGGATATGCCCAACGGCGGTCGCCGAGCCATTCCTAATCACTTATCCCGCGACAAGCCTGGCTTATAACCGCAACACCCGAAGATAGGCGCCTGGGTTAAACCTGACGCCTTTAGCTGCTAGGCTCGACGCATGCAGATCGAGCGCCATGAGATCCGCATCTTCAGTGCGGTCGTCGAAGAGGGTGGCTTCAGCCGCGCCGCGGAGCGGCTCAATATTTCCCAGTCGGCGGTGAGCCAGGCGGTAGCGAATCTAGAACACAAGCTGGACACTCAGCTCTTGCTCAGGGAAAAACAACCGGAACTCACCGAAGCCGGTAAACGCTTGTTCAGCTTTACCCAAACGGTGATCAATGAAGAGCACAATACGTTGCAGGATATCCAACAGATTCGAACAGGGGCGTTGTCTACGTTGAACCTGGCCATGAACAGCATGGTCAACCGATTTCACGGCCGTGAATTGCTACTGGAGTTCTGTGAACGCAACCCGCTCACCCGTCTCAAGTTAGACGTGGCACCGAGCCGCGAGATCATTTACGGCGTGGACGCCGACCGCTGGGAACTGGGATTCGGTCCATTCTCCAAACACATGCCGGGGCATTTGGTAACCGAGCCCTACTTCGCGGAACGCCGTTTGCTCGTCGTTCATCAGAACCATCCCAGGTTCGATGCGCTGCGGCAGCATCCCGAACGAGAGCTCGGCCAGGCAACTTTGCTCACCTCGTATCTCGATGATGTCGCCAAAAAGCCCGGTAGCGAGCGCATGCGTAATCACTTCTTGAGCGTTTGGGAGCTCAGCAATCTGGAATTGCGGTTAGCGCTTGCCGAAGCTGGAATGGGGGTGACTTATCTCTCCGATCGATTTTTTGAAACGCTCGACGGGTATCACATGATTGACGGGTTGGAGATCTCGACGATCAACCGCCAGGTGGGGCTGTATTACAAAAAACATAAAGCGTTGTCTGAAGGCGCGAAGCGGTTTGTTGCGATATGTCAGAGCCGGTTTGTGAGCTGACCCGGTAGCGCCATTTGGCGGAGTCCTGGCCGGATTGCCCAGGTGTCCAAGCTCGAGACCCCCGTTTAGTGTATGATGGAAGGCTGTACTTCGCACCCATCCCCGCCGTAGGCACCCCTCCCGGCGCTGACGGAGCGACTCCTGTCAGCCATCGATTTGGTGTTTTCACGCGACAAACCGCCCGATGCGCTGGATCATGTATTACACGAGGAGGCCAATAGTGCCACGCACAATCAGAGATCTCATGCCGAAAGATCTCGAATTTCAAATGTTCGTTCTCGACGAGCTGGCTGATGACTTGATTGCCCGGGGCGCCGATGTCCTCAAGCTTACGATTGGCGTATCGGAGCTGGCCATGCCACAGATCGTGCTTGAACGGATGGTCGACAAACTCAGAAATCCCGAGTTTGTGCGCCGAGTTTATCCAGAAGGGCTGCCCGAGCTACGCGAAGCTATCGCGGAATTCTATAACCGCCGCCACGGTGCAGACGTCCGCGCCGCACACGTCATCATCAATACCGGTAGTTCCCCCATATTCCGCAACATCTTTCAGCTGCTGTCTGGACCAGATTACGAGATCATGATCCCACGGCCTTATTACGCACTATATTTGTACTGCGCGAAGTTGGCCGGGGCGAATGTCAAATTCTATGATATCGATATCGACACGAAACGTGTCGATATGGATTCGTTTCGGCGCAATTTTTCTCCGGAACGCACCTCCCTGGTCGTGATCAACTCACCGGGCAACCCCGTCGGAAACATTGTCAATGTCGACGAGATGCGGGAGATCTACGAGATCGTCAATCGCCAGGCCTACATACTGAACGACGAGATTTACAACAACACGATGTTTTATGAGGAGTTCCATTCCCCTCTGGCGGTACTTCCGGAACAAAAAGATATCACGATAGTAACCAACAGCTTTTCAAAGGGTTACCGGATGTATACGAAGCGCATCGGCTTCGCCCTCTTGCCGGAAGAACTGCAGACCAACCTGCGAGTCATTCAGCAGCATACGTTGCTCTGTACTGACCCTTGTTATCAGGACGGGATGATCGCCGCGCTCGGCGACGAGGAGAGCCCCGAAGAACTCACGAACATCTATCGGTCACGCGCGGAGTACACGACAGAACGTCTTGCCGGGACGGGGTGTGAGCCGATTGCAGCCGAGGGCGGGTTCTACGCGATACTCCGGTGCGCGCAATGGTGTACCGCCAGAGGGTTTAGTTCATCGAAGGAGCTGGCTCGCGACATATTGAACAGAGCTCACGTCGCTGTGGTTCCCGGTACTGATTTCGGTGTGCCGAACGATTTGCGTCTCGCGTTTTGCAACGACCGCTACAATGAAGGCATAGATCGGCTGCAAAGTTATTTCACTTCCACGGTCCGAGACGAGCGACCCTCCGTAATGCAGGACACTTTGGTCGCGACAGCAGGCGCGGGAGGGTGAACAGCGATATGGTGGCCGAGCCACTCACTGCACCGCTCGATATCAACATACCGAACACTTCCTGGGTCGATCCGCCCGCCGTACATCGTGCGCTCATCCTTGCTGCCGGGAGAGGAAGCCGCCTGCAACCGCTGACCGCAGACATTCCAAAGTGCCTGGTCGAAATCGGTGGCGAATCTCTGCTCGAGCGCGCTTTGCAGGCACTTTCCTCACAGGGTGTTACCGAGGCGGTGATAGTCATCGGTTACAAAGGTAAGGTGATTCGCGATCGATTTGGCTCACGTTTCGCCGGGGTTGATATCCATTATGTCGAAGCGCCCGACTATGCCACGACGAACAATATCCGCTCGCTGTGGGATGCGCGAGAATACCTCGATCGAGACGTGCTGCTGCTCGAGGCCGACATCGCGTTTGATCCCTCGGTTATCGCAGCGCTACTCACGCAGCCTGGTAGCAGCACAGCCGTTGCGCCGTACGACCGCACGCTGTCTGGCACGGTGGTGCGATGTGACAGCCACGGGCGGATTACGAATTTTACTCTTGGCGCCGACCAGGACAAACGGTTCAACACCACCGGCACTTTCAAAACGGTTAACATCTATCTGCTTCGTGAGGAGTTACTGCGTGACCAGATACTCCCACGCCTGCGTAGAGCAATAGACGCGGGCAACCTGCAGGCTTACTACGAGAGCATCTTCCGCGACTGCGTGGCCGACAAGACGCTCGTTGATTTAGCAGCGGTTGACGTATCGGCGAGCCGCTGGTGCGAGATCGATGATGATCGCGATCGCGATGCGGCAGAGTTTCTCTTTCTCGAGCGCGACGCGCAGTTCGACCACGTTCAACAACTGCACGGGGCGTACTGGCGTTACGGCTTTACCGACCACTCCTACCTTTACAACATGTTTTTCCCACCGGCGGAAATGTTTGATGTCTTCCGGGGTAATCTTCGCGAGATCGTCACGAATTATCCGGTCGCTCAGACCCAACTTGCGCGCCTCGTCGCTGACTGGACCGGCGCCAATCCAGACCACCTTGCGGTGGCGAACGGGGCTGCAGAACTGATCAAGATCATAGGCAACCAGTTCGCGCGGCGGCTCACGATTCCCACGCCTTCGTTTAATGAATATGAGGAAGTGATCGCCGCGGACGGACTAAACCGGTTCCCCCTCGACCCCGCGACGTTTGAGTTGGATATCGACGCGTTCGCCGAGTCCGCTAGGCGCTGGAGATCGGACGCGGCGGTGGTCGTTACCCCGAACAATCCGACCGCCGTGTCGGTGTCATCCGATGACGTGCTCCGACTGGCGCGGAAGCTGGAGGAGCAGGATTGCCGGTTGTTCGTCGACGAATCTTTCATCGAGTTCTCGCGAGCGGGTGCTGCGGGAAGTGTCGAAGAAATGGTTGAGGCATATCCCAATCTCGTGGTGATCAAAAGCATGAGTAAGGTGTTTGGGATCGCAGGTCTGCGACTCGGCTATCTGCTCAGCGCGGATCGCGAGTTCATCAAAGCCGTCCGGGGCTGCCTGCCAATCTGGAACATCAATGGTCTGGCGGAGGAGTTTCTACGCACCGTTGGACGTTATCGAAGCGAGTTTTCCAAGAGCTGCGATATCACCCGAACTACCTGTTATGAGCTGTACACAGACCTGCTCGCAATTGCTGGCATTGAGCCTGTTGAGCCGGACGCCAATTTTGTCCTGTGCAAGCTGGTCGGATCTTGTGTCACTGGCCCGGAAATCGCACGCCGCCTCTATGTCGAGCACAACATCCTGGTTAAGGATTGTGCAGCCAAGAGCATGCCCGAAGCCGATCGTTTTTTGAGGATTGCGTCGCGCACTCAGGAGGAGAACCAGCGACTCGTACAGGCCCTCAGAAGACTGTTGTGACCGGCGATAGACACGCCGCATATCGAAAGGCTCGGCAGGAGGGGATGGTAGAAACAAACGACACCGACGACGCGGCTGTGATGGAACAGGTGGAAAAAACGATCCCACCGATGGACCTGGGCAACGCCGAGAAGCTGTTACGGGAAGCGAAGCAGATCTTCGACAAACACGGTGTGGTTTTCTTTCTGCGGCAAGGTACTTGCCTGGGTGCGGTGAGGGATCACGCACTGATCCCGTGGGACGACGACCTGGACCTCGGCTCGATCATCGACATGCATGGCTTCACCGAAGACACGATCGAACCCACGGTCGAGTCGTTCCGGGCAATCGGGTGTTACGTCGAGGTCCACCGGGAAGGCCTCTACACCACCGTCAAGATTATGAAATATCGGATCAGGATTGATTGGCAATGTTACCGTGTAGTCAAAGGAACGATTGCGCATTATCCGGGCGTGCCGTTCCCTATCAGCCTGTTCACTTCACTGGTTGAGGTCGACTTCATTGGCGACAAGTATCTCGTTCCCAGTCCACCCGCTGAGTACCTTCTTTATAAATACGGACCAGACTGGATCACGCCAAAACAAGCCGGTTATGAAAAGGACGTTCTCGACAATATGCCGAAGGGAACCGTTCCTGGACGGGCGGGGAAACTGAGCCAGTTCCTGGCAGTCCACATCTTTCCAAGTCGGACCGCGAGGTTGCTGGTGCTTGACCAGAACGGCGAGCCTGTTCCTGATGCTTGCGTGTTAATCGCGGGTCTGAATCGATGCAGAACTAATCGCCAGGGCTATGCGAAATTCTATCTGCCTGGAGCTGATAACTACGCCGTGGCCGTCACGGTGGGCGACAACGAGGAAGTGCTTTACGAAGAGGCGATGGCACCGGGCAAGAGCTACGTCTACCGACCGGATGTCAACAAGTCCGCCGGGAGATACTTCGTACTTACGGAGGAATAACTCAGGTTCCCCAATCAGTGGGAGCGCTAGTGCGGCATGTTATCGGTGCGCGCGGCTCTGCCAAGATAGCCGCCATGGTGGCGTTTACCATAGTCTTCGCGGGTAACGCCTTTGGCCTCCATCAACGCCAACGCAATCGCGTCGCCGATGGCGAGCATCACCGCCATGCTCGCGCTCGGCGTCAGCCCGATGGGGCACGGTTCTTCGATGATTCCCATGTCGAGGACGAGATCGGACAGGCCACGCAGTTCGGAATCGGGGTGCGAGGTAACCCCGATGACGCTGGCTACTCCAAGGTGACGGGACAACTCCAGCATCTCGAGTACCTCGCTGCTCTTGCCGCTGGTTGAGAAGGCGACCATCACATCGTGCGTGTCGACCAGGCCAAGGTCGCCGTGTGCGGCTTCTGCCGGGTGTATGAAGCCTGCTGGTGTCCCGGTGGAGCAGAGAGTAGCCGCAAATTTGCGGGCAATGTGTCCGGCTTTGCCGATTCCGGTGGTCAACACTTTGCCATCGCACGTTTGCAGAATTTCGACGGCACGGACGAAGTTGTCGTCGACATTGATCGAGGCGATTGCTTGTGCCTCTGCGTCCAGAACCGCCCGCATGCGTTCTCTGATTTCCATCTAGTAGTGCTCTAATAAATCGAGGGCTCATGTTGGCATGGGGGCTGGGAACCCTCAAGGCAACTGGCAGTACGGCAATCTGCCCACGCTTCACAGCGTTGACAGTCACCGATCCCTCTTACAGAGTCTCTCCCGAGTCACGTTGTGGCAAAGATTGGTTATTCATGCAAGCGAACGGATTGTTACCCTATCCAGGTCAGGTCGATTGGCAAGCCGGGAGCCTCGCGCTCACCGGCGGTTCGTTTGCCGTCAACTATCTCGCTATTTGTAACGAGCGCCTCGAGTCTGCCGTAGACCGGATTGAAAAGCAGATCTGGCGCCGCGCTGCCACCTTCGACGGACAGCCTGTTACGCTCGAGATTCACTGCGGAGAGCCTGGTTCCGAGTGGCCGAGCCTGGGGGTAGATGAGAGCTACCGGCTGGAGGTGACTGACGCACGGATTGATCTGCAGGCACCCTGCGAATGGGGCGTATTGCACGGTTTGAATACGCTTTTGCAGTTGGTCACACCCGCCGGAACACTACCCACGATTTCGGTGCTAGATACCCCGCGTTTTCCCTGGCGCGGCTTGATGATTGACGTTGCAAGGCATTTCATCGGGATTGTGGCATTGCAGCGAACGCTCGATGCCATGGCCTTCTACAAACTCAATGTGCTGCACCTGCACCTCTCGGACGATCAGGCGTTCCGTTTGCGCAGCAAGGCATTTCCAAGGCTTGCCAGCGATTCGAGTTATTCCCCTGCTGAGCTTGCAGACCTCGTCAGATACGCAGCCGCACGTGGTATTCGGGTGATTCCGGAGCTGGATATGCCGGGCCATACCACGAGTTGGCTCGCCGCCTACCCCGAGTGGGGTAATGAACGGACCGAGGCGACACGTCGCTACGGGGTACATCGCGGGTGCCTGGATCCGACGAATGAATCGGTTTATGAAGCGATTACGTTGTTACTTGGAGAGCTCGACGAAATTTTTCCAGATCGGTATCTGCATATCGGGGGTGACGAGGTGCATCCGGCGTGGTGGTCCAACAGCAAATCGATCGAAGCGTTTATGCAGGAGCGCGGGCTCAAAGATGTGGCAGCGTTACAAACGCATTTCAACGGGCGGGTTACCGCGCTCGTGAACGATCTCGGTAAAGTGCCAGTTGGTTGGGATGAGGTTTTACATCCTGATCTCGATCGTGGTGTGCTCGTGCAATCCTGGCGCGGGGCGACGGCCCGAGACCGGGCGTTGCAGCAGGGCCACGATTGCCTGGTCTCCGCCGGGTATTACCTCGATCTCTGTTATCCCGCGGATGTGCACTATCGCTTCGATCCCGAGGCAGACGAAGCCGCGTTGATCGAGCTGGAAGATGAGTTAACCGCTGATCCTCGTTTTGCCCACGTCGCCGCCGGTATGCGCTGGACGGATCAATGGCGCCAGCAAGGGTCGCCCAATGAGTTGCCTCGCGGTTCTGTAATCGGCGGTGAAGCCTGCCTGTGGTCGGAGCTCGTCGATGAATCTGTGCTGGATACCCGGCTCTGGTCGCGGATGCCTGCGCTGGCGGAGCGGTTCTGGTCACGGGCCGATCAACGCGATACGCACGATATGTACCAACGGCTTGTCGCGAGTTTGGAGTCCTTGGCCGCGAGCGGGTTGGTTGATGTGTTCGACAGTAGCGCAGCCCTATTGGCCCGAGCTGGTGTGACCGATGCCTGGATGCCTCTGGCGAGTTTGCTGGAACCCGTGAAATGGTACGGACGGTTGTTGGGCGAGGAAGCGCTCGCGGCACGCCTGAGCGGTACGGAAATGCCGCAGTCACGGCCGTACGATGCGGGCACACCGTTGGATCGGATTGTGGATGGACTGTTACCCGAGAGCTTCGCTGCCAGAGCAGTAGCAGCGCTATGCGAGCGGATTACCGGTGGCGACGAAGCGGCGATGTCTGAACTCGGCGATCTGGCTCGTTCCTGGGGGATACTCTGTGCTGAGCCAGATTGTCCGGAAGAACTTGCCTCACTTGCAGATTCGCTCGCAGACACGGCCGGACTCGTACTTGATAGGTTGCAGGGTAAAACGATTGATGAGTCGCTACTGCAGCGGGCAGGTCGTGTGCATGGCGAATACCTGTTAGCCATCGTACCGGCATTGAGCCGATGGCTGATAACGCCGGAACGATGAGTCAGGCGGCTCGACGGGCAAGCTTGGCCTGGTTCTCACATTGTGAAATTCGTCCCCTCGGCGCGGGGTTCATCAACGATACATTCCAGGTCCAGAACCAGAAGCGCAGCTACGTACTGCAACGAATCAACGGATCAGTTTTCCCCAACCCGCGCCTGGTGATGTCGCAGACTAGCCGGGTGGTGGACCACATCACGGCGAAGGTATCGGGATGGGTTCCAGCACTCGTGCCTAACCTTGCGGGTGAGTTGCTGCATGAGGACGCCAAAGGTGAGGTGTGGCGGTTGTGGGACTATGTTGAGGGTACTGAAACCCACCAGTCCTTACGCAGCGCTGCCGCTCTACAGTCAGCGGCGCAGAGTTTTGCGCGTTTCCAGAACCTCCTGATCGATCTTCCGGGTCCCCGATTCGAAGACCCGATTCCCGACTTCCTGCAGCTTGAGCGCTATCTGGAATATTTCGCACAGCTGCAGCCAGAAGAAAGTTGGGTGCGCTTCGTTGCGGAACGTGGGGCTTTAAGCGAACTATTCCGAGAACGTACCGGATACATCCATGGGGATTGTAAGGTCAACAACCTGCTTTATTACGTTGGTAGTGACAACGTGGCTGCGGTCGTCGATCTCGACACGGTGATGTACGGTCACTGGGCCTGGGATTTCGGCGATCTTGTGCGTTCGGCCGCAGGTGAGGCGGGTACTTTTTCGTTGTACCGCTATGAAATGCTGCTGGAAGGCTTCCTGGGAGAAACGAACGTTGTTCCCACGGTTGATGAACTCGTCCTTAGTCCCCGCTACGTGACACTGATGTTAGGTATCCGGCTGCTTACGGATCACTTGCAAGGCGATCGATACTTCAAGGTGGATGCAGCGGGGGACAATCTGCTTCGCGCCGAGGCGCAGTTCAGGTTGCTCGAATCCATGGAACGGGCGGAAGTGGGGATGCAGGCACTCGCCCGGAAAACCCTAAGTGCGAACTAACTAACTTTGCTCAACACGAGATTGACCACCACAATCACCATCACGACGAACAGTATTGTGAGGCCGATGCCGACCGCGATGAAGTGCCAGGGTTTTCCACGGGCAAAATCTCGTTCCCGGTTGTGGCTTGATTGCACACCGAAGGCCGCGGAGATTCCACTGCCAACGACCTGCAGGAAGCTGAGCGGTTTTTCGTCGGCTTCTTCGGCACTGGTGCCGGCTTCTTCGGCACTGGTGCCGGCTTCTTCGGCACTGGTGCCGGCTTCTTCGGCACTGGTGCCGGCTTCTTCGGCCGGGGGTTCGGGGTCGCTCATGGCAGGAATTATATGTCGCTAAATCCAGAGGCCGAAGCGAAATCGGCGTTGGCGGCCATTTCTGGTGTACATGAACCCAATGCGGATAAGTTGCGTCGGGTACGCAAGCAAATCTCCAAGCGTCTCGAGAATGCTACCCCCCGGAGCTGTTGGCGATCGCCTTGTTAATCCGGCTCGTTCTCCACTCGAGTGATCCAGTAGTCGGCGTCAAAGCGCTCATCACCCAACAGGTATCGCCACAAACGAATTCGGTTCAGGTATTCCAAGCGTCCGGTATCTTGTTCGTGCCAGGGCTCCGGCTTGGTAAGCGTGCTGTGAATGTGTTCGGGGTCCGGCTGCCCTTTGAACCAGAAGATCGGGCGCTGTTCGAGATGATTGCTCGGTAGGTCGCTCGTGTCCCACAGCCGGGTTTGCCTGACGGTTGGGCACAGGCGAATTTTGAACATGTAGCGCATACGTTCTGACAGGTTTACTCCACCGCCATGCCACATGCCGTGGTGCATGAACAACAACGTACCTGCTGGGCAGACGACGTGTTGTTGTCCCAACATGTTCTGATAACGGGAGATGGCGGCTTCGCTGACGACGCGCAGATGTGTGCCCGGAACGAACCGAGTGCCACCCATCTCGCGCGTGACTTCGTGTGGAAAATACATGATCTGTACGTCGAAAGCTCTGCGCGGATCGATAGTGGAATCCTGGTGGGTATGCTGGGAAACGTTGCGACGGCCCACCGCTTGGTAAAACCGTTCCGGAAACGACACGTGGAGAAAATGATGGTCGAATATGCAGCCCTTGCCGACGAGGCTTTCGATCGTACCCCGCACTTCGGGCAATGCCATCAGATTGCCGAGTGCACACCCCGGCGGATAAGCGTCTGCCAGCAGTGTCCCCGCGCGTACAACGGGAATTGCGCTGCTTGCCATGATGTGAGCGTAGTGTTCGGCGATACCTACGTGTTCGGCATGAATGCCGGCGTCTTCGGCATGAATGCCGGCGTCTTCATCCATCTCCTCGATAGCACCGATCTCGGAGAGAAACGCCTGGTTGATGGAGTCCGGAACGACCGCGTCGAAGCGCAGGAAGCCGCGAGCGGTGAAGTGTGCCATCTGTTGCGAGTTAAGCAGCACGGGATCAGTCACTCACGCTCACCAGTTTCTCGAAGAAGAACTCGTATTTCAGATAGGAAGTGCGGAACTCGTCACCGGGCGTATGTGGCACCAGCGGGGTTGCCTGTATCAGCCGCCATCCGTCGCGCAACGCGCCGATTCCGGTTCGATAGGGGGGTTCGTCACAATCGCCCGCCATATGAACGGTCTCACCGGTTCCGTCGTAGTTGGCCCAGCCGATCACTTCTGTATCTAAAGCCGAACTTTTCAAATACAGGACTAGAACCTGTTGACGTAACGCCATGCGTTCTCCGAAAACTCAACAGAGCTTACCATAGGGTTGCCACACCCAAGCGCGAGATGCCATGCTCGGGGTATGGGCGTCCCGGGTGACGGTGAGTCTGAATGAAAATAATCAGTTGGCTGTCGCTTGCGTTATTGGCCGGGTGTCTGGGTTCGTACAACCGCCCGATCCAATTGATATCGTTTGCGGGACCCAGCTATCCGGAAGCAGCCCGGCTACAGAAGATTGAGGGTTTTGTCATTGTGCGCTACGACGTCACCGTGGACGGCATCGTACACAACGTTCGCGTGGCCATGTCCGAGCCACCTGGAATATTCGACGATGCGGCGCTGGCAACAATACGCACTTGGAAGTACAAAGCCCCGATACTCGACGGTGAGTCACAACCGGTTCGAAATATGGAGAGCCGGATAATTTTTGAGTTGGGCAATACAGAACGATACGATGATTTCTAGCGAGTGGTCGCCACATCGCAGCGGAGATGACACCCTATGATCAGCGTGACCATGGTGGATACTCATACCTATGAAGTAGTGGTCGAAGGCGAAACTGAAACCAGCCATCGGGTACACATGTCTGCCGAGTACCACAAGAAGTTATGTGGCGGAACGATGACCCAGGAATGGGTCATCGTGCAATCGTTCCAGTTTCTACTGGAGCGCGAACCGAATACTGCAATCCTCGCAAGCTTCGACCTGCCGGATATCAATCGCTATTTTCCTGAGTTCGAAACAGAGATGTCCACGCGTCTCCGTCAGTAACTCACCATTGGTTCCAGTGGGTGATGTTGGCAACCGGTGGACGTTTCGCGCGTTTGAAATCCGTGCCAACGGTGTAAGCAACCGGTAACAAGGCAACCTGCATGACGTCCTCCGGTATGCCGAGAAGTTCGGCAGCTTCCTTTTCATGAATCATGTGCAGGGTGGTGAGTGCGGAGCCGAGTCCGCGAGCCCGAAGTGCGAGTTGAAAACTCCACACAGCCGGATAAATCGATGCCAGGAGCCCGGCCATCATCACTGGCGGTGTGTCGCTGGAAGGGCGGCCCTGTATGCAGGGGATGACGTGTACGGGTACTTCGTGTAGATGCTCCATCAAGTACAGCGCTGAAGAATATACCCGCAGGGTTTGACTATCTCCTGAAGTCTGAGCTTGTTCGCTCGCACTCGTCAGGTAGGCTTCACCACCCTTCCTGTAGAGGTCTGCAAGTGCTTTGCGTTTGTCGGCATCCTCAACTACCACCCAGCGCCAGCCTTGGGAATTTGAGCCGGTTGGTGCTTGTATGGCGAGTTCGAGACATTCGTTGATAACATCGCGCGGTACGGGTTTTGTGAGATCGAGGCGCTTGCGCACCGCTCGGGTGGTAGCTAACAACTCATCGGTCATGGGTATGTCGAATTCCATGGGTCCTCCTCCGGGATGATTGATTTCAAGTTCTGTCAGTAAGAGAGTGTATATCTTAGGGGTCCCGAAGATATTCAATTTGGGGTTGTCTCTCAGCCCGCAACCTGACCCCTCTTATGCAAAACCTTGAGCGCCTCACGCTTACTGAGGTTACTTAACCGCTGACTATGTTTCTCAACGTAACCGATCACGACCACCGGCCGTGACTTGGAGTATTCACGCACCGCCCAGCCGATGGCTTTGCGTAGAAAGAACTCCGGTTCGTCCATTGAGGCTTCCAATACGTGCGAATGCGGGCCGGAGTTGTGGTGCTCACTGGGGTTGCTGGCCGAAGCCGCTGCCAGCTGCGACGAAAGCCAACTCTGCCGGAGACGATTCTCGCCCGAGCACGATGTTACGGTGGGGAAACCGCCCGAATCTGGCGACGATGTCTCGATGCTGATGAGCGTGACGCAGGTTATTGCCGGTAATGTGTCGCCGTCCACGAGGGGTTTCGTCGCGTAGTTGTGTAAACAAATCAACGCACGCGTGTTGGTCGTCTAGCTGTTCGGAGTGCTGGAATGGCAGATAGAAGAAAGCCCGTTCGTCGTAACCAAGCTCACGGTATGTACCAATCTCAACACCGTTCTTGGCTACTTCCAGTGCCAATGCGTCGTAGGCGAAAGCAGCAGGTAACCCGCGAAAAATATTACGCGGAAACTGGTCACACACCAGTACGAATGCTAGCCTGCCCTTGATTTGTTGCAGCCAAGGGGAGAGCAAACCCTCTTTCGCCGCGATGACGAGATGTTGGAAACGCTCACGAATAGTATCGTCCACTTCGGCTCCGCTGTTGAACCAGAGGTGCCGATGGGCATCGTCGGCCAAGCCGTCATCGAGAGAGCCGAACCAGAACTCCAGCACCGGATCAAATGATCGATCTTTCACCCTAGGTTAAAGCCCCCAGCACTCCAAATCGTTGGCGAACACCAGCGGGTCTGTATAGTTCACTTCGATGGCTTCCCGGCTCTGTGTTTCGCGGCCGCGGGTTCGGTTCATGCGGTGTCCAAGAATCAACATCCGCACTTCGGCTTTGGCGGCAATCTGGCCTATCTGGGTTGGCGTGAGGTGATTTTCTTTGAGGGTACCACGGGCCGTCTCGGGAATGGCGTGGTGAATGACCAACGCATCAGCCCCTTTCGCAAAGCTCGGGATGACGTTCTTCTGGTTGCTCAAATCACCGGTGAAGACGATCACCTGGCCGGATACCTCCACCCGCCACGCAACCGCCGGTACACCACCGTGATGCACGGGAATCGAGGCGAGACGAATATTTTGCGTGCCAAATCGCGACCAGCGTCGTCGTCCGGTGGCTGGGACGTTACGTAGGTCTATCTTGTAAACCCCGGAGGATTTATAGGTTAGAAAATCGGCCAGATGAGGGAACGCTCCTTCAAGACCTATGAGCCGTTTCACAAATGTTTTGGTGTCGGGGTGAGTTTTTTTGTCACCGTCGGGGCCAAGTACCGGCAGGGGTCGGTCGCGTCCGGCGAAAACGCTGCCATCTATGAACGCAGGGAAGTCTCCTGCATGGTCAGCATGAAGATGGGTGAAGACGATGGCATCGAGGTCTGCAAATTTCGCTCCGGAAACGTCGAAGCGAAAAGACGAGCCCGGTGCGGTATCTACCAGAAGCCGGGCTTTGTTGTCGAGCCATACCAGGTAGCTTGATCCACTGTTGCCATCGTCCAGTTCAGCCCCACCTGAGCCGAGGATCTGAATCCAGACACCTTGTTTACCGCAGAAAGCGGAGCCCTCCTCACCCATTACGTTCGTAGCCGCAAACAGTAAATAGCCGGCTAATAACGAAGTGCTGACCGTTCGCATAAGTCCCCTTCTGGTTTTCTTATTTTCTACTCGAAATTTGTCGACCAAATCTCGCCATCTTGACGGGTGGCCAGAGCGCATTACAACCGCGTTCAGGGTAGCTTGTCTATGTTCTCGAGGATGCGTTCAACGCTTGCTTCGTCGGGCATCCGCCAGTCGCCCCTTGGTGACAGGCTGACCGAGCCGACCTTTGGACCTGGCGGTAACGTCGTGCGCTTGAACTGCTGGGTAAAAAAACGCCGAAAGAAAACGCTGAGCCAGCGTTTGAGTTCCTCGCGGGAGTAATCTTCTGCAAACGCCCGAAGCGCCAGAGCGTATATCTTCTCTGCACTGAAGCCATTGCGTAGATAGTGAAAGAGAAAGAAATCGTGCAGTTCATAGGGTCCGATGATCAACTCCGTTTGCTGGCTGATCTCTCCATCCTCGGGTGCAATCAGTTCGGGGGAGATCGGTGTGTCCAGGACCCTCTCCAGTACATTGCTCAAAGGCCCGTCAGCCAGGTGTCGCGCGTACCATCGGACGAGATACGCCATCATCGTTTTGGGTACGCCCGCATTTACGTTGTAGTTGGCCATGTGATCGGCGTTGTAAGTACACCAGCCAAGGGCCAGTTCAGACAGGTCGCCGGTACCGACCACGATGCCACCGACTTTGTTTGCGTAGTTGAATAGGAGTTGCGTGCGTTCGCGGGCCTGAGTGTTCTCAAACACGACGTCTGTTCGATCAACGTGGTCCAGATCATCGAGGTGTTGGTTTACTGCGGCTTCGATGGAGATTTCTTGCAAGGCCACGCCCGTCGCGCTACACAGTTGATCTACCGATTCCCTGGTGTGTTGGGTTGTCCCGGGTCCCGGCATGGTCAGCGCATGTATGACAAAAGGAGATGCATTTTGGCGCTTGGCAAGCTTTTCCAGCGTGTCGAGGCATACGAGAAAAGCGAGGGTCGAATCCAACCCCCCGGAGAGGCCAATTACCAGCGAATCCACGTCCACTGATAACATGCGGCGCGCAAGCCCCGTTGTTTGAATGCTCAGAATCTCTCGCGCATGGGCGTCGAACTCGTTTTCGTCGGCGGGTACGAACGGATGTTTAGGGTAGGCTCGGGTAATGTTCGAAAGCTCAGCGGTTGGTATTGATAAATCGACTAGGTGGTGATTGCTGGGACGTTCGGCATTCGTGAACGTGGTATTTTGCATACGGTCATGGCGCAGCTTGTTGATGTCGAACTCCACGATGAGCGTTTGTGGTTCGAGTTGAAAGCGCTCACTTTCCCCAAGAGGCTGGCCGTTCTCGGCAGCGAGCAGATGTCCGCCGAAAACGATGTCCTTGGTGGATTCCATCGGGCCGGCACCGGCATAGAGATACCCGCACAGGCGTTGCGCGCTTGCCATCTGCACCAGATTACGGCGGTAATCGGCTTTTGCGACAAGGTCGTTGCTTGCGGAAAGATTGAGGATGAGTTCGGCGCCCGCAAGGCTGTGCTGCACCCCGGGCGGGGCGGGTGCCCAGAGGTCTTCACATATTTCGATGGCGAATCGCATTGTGCTTAAGCGAAACAACTGATCACGGCAGAGGCGAAACTCGCCAAGTGAATCGTCCTGGACATCCAGATCTAACCCCGCACCCGATACGAACCAACGCCGCTCGTAGAACTCTCCATAGTTTGGTTGCGCCGATTTCGGCACCATGCCTTTTACCTCGCCATCGGCGATGACAACGGCGCAGTTGAACAGCCGCCCGTCGTCGGTTAGATAAGGGGCACCCACAACGCAGACGATGGCCTCGCTTGCTGCAGCAACCTGCGCAATAGCGGCACGGGTTGAGGTGTGCAGGTCGCTCGTGAAGAACAGGTCCTCGCAGGAGTACCCCGTGATCGACAATTCCGGGAACAGTGCAATGGTTACGCTCTCATCGCGCAAGCGGCCGAGGTGCCGACAGATCTCGGAGGCGTTTGCTGCAGGATCGGCCAGAACCAGCGATGGGGCGGTGGCTGAAACCCTGATATATCCCAGATCCGCGTAATTTTCAGGAAAGTTCATGGGTTCATTCTACCCGGGCTCGCGTTTTATGCCCAAAATGGAGAGAATCGTCGATTCGTTGCAATTTTTGGGGAAGTGATGAATTTCGAATTCTCGGAAGACCAGAACCTGCTACGCGAGCAAGCGCGTGGGTTTTTACAGGAGAACTGCCCGCCTTCGGTCGTGCGTGCGGTCTTGGATGGTGAGGCTGCTTACGATGCGGACCTGTGGAAGAAAATCCTGGAAATGGGCTGGACGGCGGCGGTTATCCCTGAGGAATTTGGGGGTCTGGGGTTGTCTTATCTCGAGCTCGTGGTGATT